>CAZERY010000053.1:0-17156 GCA_964514915.1 uncultured Hymenobacter sp. | reverse complement strand
CAAGTTTAGCACTTTTCAGCCAACTCTTTCGCAATCCTCTTCGCGACGAGTATAAATCTCTTCGTAGAATCAGTAAAAGTAGTGCTGCTGCATGTATATCTAGTCGGCTGTTAGCCCATTTAATGCTAGGGGTTCCCAGTTGCGGCGGCTCACCTGGTCGGCTTTTGGGCCCGCGCCCGCGGGCGCGGCCTTCACCCCGAAAGAGCGGGTAAAGTGGCTACTTTTGCCAGTGGCGTAATGGGGATGGCAGCCGCCCGCCGTGCCATTGCGTTGGATAATCTTCAAAACCTCATTTCCAGCTCGTAGGAGCACATCCGACACGATGTCTACTTTTCGCACCGAAAAAGATACCATGGGCCAGGTACAAGTGCCCGCCGATGCCTACTGGGGCGCCCAAACCCAGCGCAGCATCGAGAACTTTCCTATCGCGCAGGATATCAACAAGATGCCAAAGGAAATTATCAAAGCCTTTGCTTATCTTAAAAAAGCGGCGGCGCTCACCAACCGCGACGCGGGCGTGCTCGACGCTGAGAAGGCCGACCTCATTGGCCAGGTAGCCGACGAGATTTTGGCCGGTAAGCTGGCCGACCAGTTTCCGCTGGTGGTGTGGCAAACCGGCTCGGGCACGCAGTCGAACATGAACATGAACGAGGTAATCGCCTACCGCGGCCACGTGCTGCACGGCGGCTTGCTGAGCGACGAGAAGAAGTTTCTGGCCCCAAACGACGACGTAAATAAGTCGCAGAGCAGCAACGACACCTTTCCGACGGCCATGCACATCGCGGCCTATAAGATCTTGGTGGAGACCACAATACCGGGCATCACCAAGCTGCGCGACGCCTTGAAGGCTAAGTCTGAAGCGTTTAAGGAAGTGGTAAAAATCGGGCGCACCCACTTCATGGATGCCACGCCGCTGACGCTGGGCCAGGAGTTTTCGGGCTACGTGTCGCAGCTCGACCACGGCCTGCGCGCCATCCACCACACGCTGGCCCACCTGAGCGAGCTGGCCCTGGGCGGCACCGCCGTGGGCACCGGCATCAACACGCCCGCCGGCTACTCCGAAAACGTGGCCCAGCACCTTGCCGACCTCACGGGCCTGCCCTTCATCACGGCCGAAAACAAGTTTGAGGCGCTCGCCGCGCACGACGCCATCGTGGAAGCCCACGGGGCGCTCAAGACCGTGGCCGTGAGCCTGATGAAAATCGCCAACGACATTCGTATGCTCAGCAGCGGCCCGCGCGCGGGCATCGGCGAAATCCACATTCCCGACAACGAGCCCGGCTCCAGCATCATGCCCGGCAAGGTGAACCCCACGCAGTGCGAAGCCCTCACGATGGTGGCCGCCCAGGTGATGGGCAACGACGTGGCCATCACCATCGGCGGCTCGCTGGGCCACTTCGAGCTGAACGTGTTCAAGCCCTTGATGATCTACAACTTCCTGCACTCGGCCCGGCTGATTGGCGACGCCTGCTCGTCGTTTACGGACAAGTGCGCGGTGGGCATCGAACCCATTTTGCCCAACATCAAGAAGCACGTCGACTCATCGCTGATGCTCGTGACGGCCCTCAACCCGCACATCGGCTACTACAAGGCCGCTGAAATTGCCCAGACGGCCCACAAAAACGGCTCGACCCTGAAGGAAACGGCCATTCAGCTCGGCTACGTCACGGCCGAAGACTTCGACCAGTGGCTGAAGCCGGAGGACATGGTGGGCGAGGTGAACATATAAGGCGCTCGCCATTACCAGGTGATAGCCAACGATTAGCACGTAAATTCACGTCGTTATTCGCTGGCTGTCTACCAGTACGCAGTGTTCAATACTGTTCTACTCTACCGCTTTGTGCAACGTAATCGCAACCAGACGGGTGGGCGGGAGAGCTGGCTATCGGAATCGATTTACAAGTTCTTCACTCGCCCGACTCGCGGCGTAAGTATCTGGTAGAAGTGCGGGAGTATCCTGGCCACTTCTATACGGTGGATTTTTACGCTAAAATTAAAAGTACCTTTCGGTACAGGCTACGTACCAACCAGCACGCGGCAGGTAAACTTGGCGCGACGGTACTAGCTATTATTGCGGATACTATCCGCAGTGACCCCAATGCGTGTTTCGGCTTTATTGCCGCGGCAATGCTGGATGAAACGTCGGATACGAGTACGCGACGTTTTCAGCTTTACACAAAAATGCTGGAACTTAAAATTGACCCAACTCGCTATAAAGTAGAGGCATCAAGCGTAAATAGCTCCATATTTTTGGTTGCCCTTGCCGCGCAGCCGGGAGCCCTACTACAACTCATCGACCGTTATGACCGCATTTTCCGCGCAACGTTCTAATAAAACCGACCCCCGCCAGGCTGTACGCGAAGCTCGCAAAGCGGCCAATCGCGCAATTACGCCTGACCGCATTGCGGCAATCCATGTATTGGCGGATGGGAGTGAGCTGATTGAGTTGAAGCCCGTCTCCATCCCCGGCTACACGTATTCGTTTTAAGCTCAGCTGTTTTTACTGGCAAAAGCCGCCCGGCCCTCGTGGCGGGCGGCTTTTCTAGTTAGTAGCATCTTTGCGGCTCGCTTTCCTTCCTTGCTCATGAGTTTCGATTTCACTCGCCAGCTGGTGCTGGAAAACAGCCGCGTGCGCCTGCGGCCCCTCGAAGCGGCTGATTTTGAAGCCCTAAAGCCGGCGGCCTTCGACCCCGAGGTGTGGCAGTTTACGACCACGCGCGCCGACGATGCGGTGAGCCTGGCCGACTACGTGGCCGCGGCAGTGCACGACCGGCAGGCCGAGCTGCGCTACGCCTTTGCCATCGTAGACCTGGCCACCGGCCAGCTAGCTGGCAGCACTAGCTATTACAACATCGCGCCCACCGACCAGCGCCTGAGCATCGGCTACACCTGGATAGGCCGCGAGTTTCAGCGCACGGGCCTCAACCGCGCGGCCAAGCACTTGCTGCTGAGCTACGCCTTCGACGGGCTGCACTACGAGCGCGTGGAGCTGGAAACTGACTCCCGCAACTTGCAGTCGCAGACGGCCATGCGCCGCATGGGCGCCACCGAAGAAGGCACCCTGCGCCGGCATCGCCTCACGCAGGGCGGCTACCGGCGCGACACCGTCATTTTCAGCATCATCCGGCCCGAGTGGGAAACGCTGCGGCAATCCATTTTTCAAGAATATGACGCCCGGGGCTGATAACCAAGCGCCCTACGTGCCACCCGGCGCCACCTCAACGAGCCTGCTGCGCCGCCGGGCGGCTAGCTTTGGGCACGCCTTTCGGGGAGTGGGCGCGGCGCTCCGCTCCGAGCTACACTTGCAGTTGCACGCCGGGGCTACGGTGGTAGTGGTCGGCTTGGGTTTTTACTGCGGGTTAACCGTTACCGAGTGGGCGCTGGTGGCGCTGGCCGTAGCCAGCGTGTGGGCCGCCGAGCTGTTCAATACGGCCTTCGAGGCGCTGACCAACCTGGTCTCACCCGGCTACCACCCGCTAGCCGGCCGGGCCAAAGACGTGGCCGCCGGCGCCGTGCTGCTGGCGGCGCTGGGCGCGCTGGCCGTAGGCGGGCTGGTATTTGGCCCCAAAATCTGGGCTTTACTGCCGCGCTAACTAGGCTAACTATTAGGGGTCGTTTGGCGTAAGTGGTAAGCACTTTTCTACTCGTGCTTTTTCCCTCCGCTGCTATGCGTCGTTCGTTTATTCCTTTTGCCGCGCTAGCCCTGCTGTTAAGTGCTTGCCAACAAGACGTAGTGGTGACTACTCCCACTACCCAGCCCTCTGAAGGCTTTGTGAGCGAGCCCGATACGCCTGCTCCCACCAGTACCAACACCGTGGATGCCGTACCCGTCCGCGACATGCGCGAAGACACTCTGGCCCGCCCGCAGTGGCTGCGCAACCGCATTCAGCGCATCTTGGCTACGCGCAAGCGCAACCCCATTATTCGCATCATGCGCTACCAATACCAGGGGCAACCGGTATATTATGAGTCGGCGCCGTGCTGCGACCAGCAATCGACGGTCTACGACACTAAGGGCAACGTGCTCTGCCACCCCGAGGGCGGCCTCACGGGCAAGGGCGATGGCGAGTGTGCCAACTTCGACAAGCGCAAAACCAACGAGCAGCTCGTGTGGCAGGATCCTCGCTGAGCAATTGAAAAATCTACCAAGGACGTCGCGCCGAGTTGCCTCGCTAACTCGGCGTGACGTCCTTTTCTTTGCAGCCTCAATGTTAACTTTTGCCTTTCGCTCATGATCAATACCATTGCCAAGCTCGGCGCCTTCAATGTGTGGGCCAACGAGACCCTGCTGCGCCGCCTCGACTCGTCGGTGGCTGCCGGCCAGGAGGCGCCCCAGCCCGCGCTACGCATTTTTAGCCACGTTATCAATGCCCAGGCCATCTGGATTGCGCGCCTCAGCGGCACCGCCAGCCCGCTCAAAGTGTGGCAGGAGCACGACCTTGCCAGCCTGCACCACTGGCACGAGCAGACTTCCCAGCGCTTTGCCGACTTATGCGCCAACGCCGACGACACCGAGCTAAACCGCCACATTCAGTACAGCAACTCACAGGGCGACGCCTTCGACTCGCAGGTGAGCGACATCCTGACCCACTGCGTGGTGCACGCCAGCTACCACCGCGGCCAGGTAGCCACCAAGCTGCGCGAGGCCGGCCTTGAGCCGGTCAATTCCGACTTCATCACCTATTGCCGCGAGCAGAGCGGCCAGGTAGCTCCGCAGCTATAAGCTTATTTAGCCAAAAGAAAGCAGGCAGCTTGGCGCACGCGCTGGGCTGCCTGCTTTCTTTTGGGGCCCGCAGCAGTCAAGGAAGCCGACAAAGATGAGTTGCCGCTCCTCTCGTTTATCGAACAAGGAAAGCGCGCAACACCGAGCTACCTATCAGAACCAACGCTGTGCTCCCCGCCGCTAGACGTGCTCCATACCGTACTGTTTCAGCACATCGGCGGGCACGCCGGTCCAGCGGTTGGGCGTGTTGCCGACGTAGCCGATATCGGCTATCCCCATTTTACTGGTAAAAAAGCCCGTGGCCGTGAGGTCACGCATCCGGTTGAAGAAGGCGACGCCCGCTAGCATGTCGCGGGTGGCCCGCTTGGGGTAGGCTATTTTGGTCACCAGCTCCAGTTGCTGCGCCGACGTGCACGCCACAAACGGCTGGCCATACCGCGTCGCGCATTGCAAGTCCAGCCAGCGCAGCCCGCCGCGCAAGGGCAACTGGTGCTCGGGGATGTCTTTGACGATAAACTCAATAAAATCAGGAACTTTGGCATCGGAAGCACTGCCCGAGTGCTCGTCTTTAGGGATGATGATATCCGCCAAAACCGTTAGCGTGGCCATTTCGTGGGGCGTGAAGAACGTGGCGGCGTGCAGCTCCTTATCCCGGGCTATTTCATAGGCCTGCCGGCCGACCTCGTCGGCGGGCGCCGGCGGCTGGCTGGCGACTGGCGCTAGCGGCACCTTGGCCTTATCCGGGCTACAGCTGTCCAGCAGCAAGCCGGTCGAGAGAGTAGCTAAGCCGATGGCTTTTAATGATTCGCGTCTTTTCATGGGAGTGAAATCGGGAATGCGCTACGAGAGGATGAGGCGTTTGCGCTGGTCGAGGATGTACTCGCTGGTGCGCATCGAAAGGGCCAGGATGGTCCAGGTCGCGTTTTTGTCGCCTTGCTGCACAAAGGGCGACGCATCCACCACAAAGAGATTGCGGCAGTCGTGGGCCTGGCACCACTTGTTGAGGGCCGACTTTTTGGGGTCGTCGCCCATGCGTACCGTACCCACCTCGTGGATAATGCGCCCGGGAGCTTCCAGGCCGTAGTTCGTATCCGCGCCGGGAATCTTGGAAGTGATAATGGCCCCCATCTCGTGCATGATGGACTGAAAAGTCTCCTGCATGTGCTTGGCCTGCTTGATTTCGGCATCGGTCCACTTGTAGTGGAAGCGCAGCACCGGAATACCGTATTTATCAACCACATCGGGGTCAATCTCGCAGTAGTTATCTTCCCTGGCGATGGCGGTGCCTCGGCCGGCCATACCTACTTGCGTGCCGTAGAAGCGGCGGTAGTCGTCCTTTAGGGAAGCGCCAAAGCCCCCGGCTTCCTTCATTTTGCCGTCGCGGCCGGGCACTAGGCCGTTCAGGTTTTGGATGCCATTGCCAAACCCGTAGGCCGGCATGTGCATGCCGCCCCCATACTCGATGTGGTAGCCACGCGGGAAGTCCAGCTTTTTGTTATCCAGCCACCACGGCGTGTAGATGTGCACGCTGCCCACCCCGTCTTCGTTATACCGCTTGCGGTCCATGAGCTGCGGCAAAAATCCGCTCAGACTGGCTCCGGTCGAATCGTGCAAGTACTTGCCGACTACGCCGCTGCTATTGGCCAAGCCATTGGGGTGGCTGGTAGACTTGGAGTTGAGTAGCAGCCGCGCCGACTCGCCGGCGCTAGCCCCCAGAATCACGATTTTAGCTTTCACCTCGTACTCCTGCAAGTCCTGTTTATCCACGTACGACACGCCAGTGGCTAGCCCATTAGCCCCGGTCAGCACCTCGCGCACCATGGCGTTGGGGATGACCTTGAGGTTCCCGGTTTTGAGCGCCGGAATGACCAGGCACGACGAGGCCGAAAAATCGCCGTACACCTTGCAGCTGCGCCCGCACTGGCCGCAGAAAAAGCAGGCTCCCCGGTCTTTGTTGCCCGGCAAGGCTTCCGTCAGCACCGAGCCCCGGCCGGGAATCACTTTTACGCCAGCTTTGGCAGCGCCTTGCTTGATAAACAACTCGTTGAGCCGCGGCTTGGGCGGCGGCAGATAGATACCATCGGGCTCGTTTTCCAGGCCTTCTACCGTGCCGTATATCCCAATCAGGCGGTCCACCTTATCGTAAAACGGCTTCACGTCGTCGTACGTGATCGGCCAGTCGTCGGTCAGGCCGTCGAGGTGGTGACTTTTAAAGTCTTGGGGGCCCATGCGCAGCGAAATGCGCCCCCAGTGGTTGGTGCGGCCGCCCAGCATCCGGGCCCGAAACCAGTTAAACTCGGTCTTATCCTTGGTCGTGTACGGCTCCCCGTCCAGCTCCCAACCGCCAAAAGCGGCGTCGAAGTCGCCGAAGGGCCGGGTAGTCGAAGCGCCCCGGCGCGGCGACTCGTACGAAAACTTCAGCTGCTGCGCGTCCTTGAGCGGGTCGAAAAACGGCCCGGCTTCCAGCATCAGCACCTTGAGGCCGGCGTGCGCCAGCACGTAGCCCGCCATGCCGCCCCCGGCCCCCGAGCCTACCACAATGGCATCGTAGACCGTCCCCGATTTCTTGATTTGAAAAGCGCTCATAGCTAGTATTTCCCGCTAAAGCTGTTCAATTTGAATGGCCCGAAAGGCCACCACGTGGTCGTGGTCTTGCAAGGCAATGTGGCCCTTGGGGTAGGCGGCAAAGTTTTTCCAGGTTTTGAATTTGCTGTTCTCCACCAACGCTTTCCATTCGGGGCTACCCATCTGGACGTCTACTGTTTTGACCGTATTCAGCCAGAACGTGAGGTGTCCGTTCTGCTTGCGGAGCTTCACCAGGTTCCATTCCCCGGCCGGCTTGGCCACATCTTTGGCCGGAGCCTGCATGTCGTATAGCGATCCGGCCAGGTGGTTGGCCTTCTTGTTGTCTTCGGCGCCTTTGTTGTCCAGCACCTGCATCTCGATGCCCGTTTCGTAGGTAGCGTGGAAGGCCGGGTCTTCGTGCACGCCGAAAATGATGCCGCTATTGCCGCCCGGCGATATTTTCCACTCCAAGGTAAGCTCGTAATTTTCGTACTCCCCGTCCGTCACCAAATCGCCTTGCCCAGGCGCCTTCGGGTTTAGCTGCAACGTGCCATCTACTACTTCCCAGGCCGGCTCGGCCGTTGGCTTGAGGTAGGTGTGCCAACCCTTGGTGGTTTTGCCATCAAATAAGGCTTGGGGCTTATCCTTGGCGGGTTGTTTGGGGGTAAAAGCTGCCTGGCTGAAACTGGCCAGGGCCAGGCAGCTACACAAGAGAATCTTCATACTATTTGGGTGGGATTAAGTGATGCAGAAGTAGAGCACTAAGCTCTGGATGCCTAAAGGTATAGCTTTTAGCGCGGCCCCGGCAATGCTAAAAAAAGCTCTTTTTTTTAGCTAACCTCGCCGAAACGAACAACATGCGTAGCACCCCCGCCGCTCCCGGCCGGAACCACCGCCCAAGGTTTGCGTTGCGCTGCCCGCCGCTGCTGGTTGCAGCGCCCCCGTACTGCCCAGCTCCTTCGTCGAGCGCTGGGCCCTCAGCCGGGGCTTTTTCGTAAGCATTTTTTTAAACCTGCTTAGCCAATTTATCCGTTATGCCCCGTCGCTTTGCTGCCACTGACTTGCACGGTTGCCTGCGCACCTTCCGCTACCTGGTAGAGGAAGAGCTGCGGCTAACTACCCCCGATACGCTGTACCTGCTGGGCGACTACGTCAATAAAGGCCCCGACAGCGGCGGTATGCTCGACTACCTCATGCAGCTACAGGCAGCTGGCTACCACCTGCATTGCCTGCGCGGCAACCACGAGCACGAGCTACTCGCCACCATCCGCGGCGCTACCAACGCCAACAACATGTGGAAGGCCGAAGCCGAGCGGGAGATAACGCTGGCCAGCTTCGGCGTAACGCGGCCCGCCGATATTGCGGCCCGCTACGTCGCCTGGATGGAAGCGCTGCCCCTGGAGCTGGAACTAGCTGACTTTGTGCTGGTGCACGCCGGGTATGACTTTGCGTTGCCGCCGGCCGCTATGCGCCACGACTCGCACAGCATGCTGTATACCAAGAGCTTTGTTTTTGACCCTTCCCGGCTGGCCGGCAAGCGCCTGCTGCACGGCCACGTGCCCACGCCGGTGGCCGAAGTGCGCGCTACGGTGGCGGCCCACGCCGGCGCCATCGGCCTCGACGCGGGGGGCGTGTACCGGCACAATCCCGAGCTGCGCCACCTGGCCGCCCTCAATTTGGATACCTGGGAGCTGCATTTAGTTGAAAACCGCGAAGCGCCCTACCCTATTGCGAAGCGCTGAACCGCTTGGTCGTACTTTTGGGGTCATGCAAGCTACTGCCCCAACCGCCGCCCCCGCCGCCCTGCACGACGCCACCATTTTTGCCCTCATCGAGCAGGAGCGCCAGCGCCAAACCCACGGCCTCGAACTCATTGCCTCCGAAAACTACGTCTCCGACCAAGTGATGGCGGCGCAGGGCTCGGTACTCACCAACAAGTACGCCGAGGGCTTGCCCGGCAAGCGCTACTACGGTGGCTGCGAAGTAGTTGACCAAGTAGAGCAGCTAGCCATCGACCGCGTTAAGGAGCTGTTTGGTGTGGCCTGGGCCAACGTGCAGCCCCACTCCGGCGCGCAGGCCAACGCGGCCGTGATGCTCGCCTGCCTCAACCCCGGCGACAAAATCCTGGGCTTTGACCTGAGCCACGGCGGCCACCTTACGCACGGCTCGCCGGTCAACTTTTCGGGTAAGCTCTACCAGCCCAGCTTTTATGGAGTAGAGAAGGAAACCGGCCTTATCGACTGGGATAAAGTGGTGGATACCGCTCGCCGCGAGCGGCCCAAGCTCATCATCTGCGGGGCTTCGGCCTACTCGCGCGATTGGGATTACGCCGCCCTGCGCCGCGCTGCCGATGAGGTGGGCGCCCTGCTGCTCGCCGATATTTCGCACCCCTCGGGACTCATTGCCAAGGGCTTGCTTAATAATCCGTTTGAGCACTGCCACATCGTCACGACTACCACCCACAAAACTCTGCGCGGCCCGCGCGGCGGCCTCATTTTGCTGGGCCAGGACTTCGATAACCCTTTTGGCCTGAAGACGCCTAAGGGCGAAACGCGCCCGATGTCGGCGCTGCTCGACTCGGCCGTATTCCCCGGCACGCAGGGCGGGCCGTTGGAGCACGTGATTGCGGCCAAGGCCGTGGCCTTTGGCGAGGCGCTGGGCGATGGCTACACCCGCTACGCCCACCAGGTGCAAAAGAACGCGCAGGCGCTGGCTAAGGAATTTTTGAGCCGCGGCTACGACATCATTTCGGGCGGCACCGACAACCATCTGATGCTCATCGACCTGCGCTCGAAAGGCCTCACCGGCAAGCTCGCCGAGAATACCTTGGTGCAGGCCGACATCACCATCAACAAAAACATGGTGCCCTTCGACGATAAGTCGCCTTTCGTCACGAGCGGCATCCGCATCGGCTCGGCCGCCGTAACTACCCGCGGCCTGGTCGAAACCGACATGGCGCGGATCGTGGCGCTCATCGACGAAGCCCTCACCCACCACGCCGATACCAGCCGCCTCACTGGCGTGCGCCACCAGGTAAATGAGTGGCTGCAAGACTACCCATTATTTCAGGGGTAAGTGAGCGCCTAGGTGAACGCGGGAGGGCTTAGTTAATCCTTCGCGCGTTCCGGCTGCCAGTTACTCACCCCTTCACTTCTTCACTTACTCTCAGTTGGCTACCCCCACTCAACAGTTTCAGCAGAACCGCGCCGCCGCCGAAGGCGAAGCGGAGATGTCTTTTATTGACCACTTGGAGGCGCTGCGCTGGCACATTATCCGAGCCGCCATTGCGGTGGTAGTTTTTTCGCTCGTTGCCTTCTTTTCCAAGGAGTTTCTGTTTCACACGCTGATTCTGGGTCCTTCGCGCTCCGACTTCTGGACCTACCGCATGCTCTGCAAGCTGGGCACTTTGGTGGGCTCGACTGATGCCTGCACCAACCAGGTCAATTTTATCATCCAGAACCGGGAGATGAGCGGGCAGCTGGCCATGCACATCAGCACGTCCTTCATGGCGGGTATCTGCCTCACTTTCCCTTATTTATTCTGGGAATTGTGGCGCTTTATCAAGCCCGGCCTGTACCCGCACGAGCGCAAGAATTCGCAGGGCGCCGTGTTCTTCGTGTCGATACTGTTTATTCTGGGGCTGCTGTTTGGCTACTACATCGCCGCGCCGCTGAGCATTAATTTTTTGCAGTCGTACACTGTCGATGCTAGCATCGAAAACCAGATCGATTTGCAAAGCTATTTGAGCACGCTTACAACGATGACGCTCTCGTGCGCTTTCGTCTTTGAGCTGCCCATGATCGTGTTTTTTCTGGCAAAAGCCGGCTTGGTTACGCCCGAAATTATGCGGCTCTATCGCAAGCACGCAATTGTGGTTATCCTGATTATTGCGGCCATCATCACCCCGCCCGACGTCACGGCGCAGATTATCGTGACCATCCCGATTTTGCTGCTCTACGAGCTCAGCATCTACATCGCCCACGGCGTGCGCCGCGACCGCACCGCTGCGCTGAATGCCGAGCTAGCCCGCAACCAAGCCAACCCGGTAGCCTAGCCAGCCGACTAAACACAATCAAAAGACCCTCTATCGAGCTGATAGAGGGTCTTTTTGTGCTTTAGCCAACTGTTCATCGCAGCTCATACACGCCCGGCCGGCCGGCCACCGCCTGGTACCGGCCAAACACGCCGGGCAGCAGGTAGCGCAGGCGCGGCAGCAGGTGGGCTTGGTCGATGAGGTAGGCGGGTGGGTGCGGAGCCAGGTTACGAGCTACCCGCACTACCGCCGCGTATTCGGTAAGATGGTCAAAATCAGTTTGGGCGAGGATCCAATCGATGTAGGGCCAAGCGGCCGGGTGGTCGAGGTAGGGCCGGCGGTCGGGGCCCAGCACCAGCACGGCCCGGCCGGGCCCGAGGCCCGTGTAGCGCCGCGCCGGCTGCGGGGCCAGCGCGGCCTCGGCGGGCAAGTGCAGCAGGGTCGGCAGGCCCGGCAGCTGCGCCCGGTAGCGCAACGTAACGACGCTCCCCAGTAGCAGCAGGAATAGCAGCTCGGGCAGCCAGCCCAGGCTACCCGGCACTTTTTGCCACAAAAACAAGCTGAAATACGTGAGCGGCGGCAGCAGCAGCACCAGCGAGCCGGGGGCCAGCCCTCGCCCCACGGCCAGCACCGCCAGTGCCACTATCAGCCATACGAGCATTAGCTGCCGAAACTTGGCTTGGATGACCAGCCCCAGCGCGAGGCCACCTGCCCGCAGCAGGCCTAGCAGCAGCAGCAGCGCGGGCACCGCCAGCAGCGGCCAGGCTACGGCGGGCGGCAGGCCATCGAGGTGCGCTACGTCCGGCAGCAGGCCCCGCTCGAGGTGCATGGCCACAAAATTGGGCAACGCCCCCACGTACAAAAAGACGGTGGCGAGCAGCGCGTAGGGCGACAAAAAGCCGCACACCAGCAGCAGCCCGCTCCGAAAAGAATTGGCCGCGAAGATGAGCACCGCAAACAGCCCCAGTGCCACAAACAGCCCCAGCGGCAAGTAGCAGAGCGCCGCTAGCCCGATCAGAAACCCGGCCCGAAATAACCGGCGGTTGTCGTACCCCTCGCGCGAGGTAGGCAACAACGCGCTGAGCGACAAGATAATGAACGTATGCCCCACTAGCAGCGGCGACAGCGTATCGAGGTCGGTAGTGAGGCTAGCCACTACCAGGTAGGTGAGGCTGGCCAGGTAGCCTCGCTCGGCGTGCACGCCCGCGCGGTTGAGCACCGAGTTGAGGCGCAGGGCCTGGGCGAGCAGCAGCCCCAGCGCCAGGGCGCGGTACAGCAGCAGCGGCCGGCCCCAGGCCAGTTGCAGCAGCCCGCCAAAGGCCGTGGCGAGCGGCGCGGTGCCGTCGTAGAGGTCGCGGTAGGGCCAGGCGCCGGCGGCGGCGCCTTCGCCCAGCAGCAGCAGGCGCAGCTCGGCCGCCGAAGTGGGCAGGCCAATCCACAGCAGCGGCAAGCGCAGAGCTAGCACCAGCAGCAGTAGCACGACGAGCTGCGCGGGCAGTGAGCTTTTAAAAAAACGAAGCATTTGGGGATTGGTGCTTGGGTATTGGTGCCTGGTGCCTGGGGCGTGGGGCGTGGGGCGGCAAAGGTCGTTTCAGTTAAATCAAAACTGCTCATTGACTTTCCGCTCCAACACCCAGGCACCAACACCCAGGCACCAACACCCAGGCACCAACACCCAGGCACCAATTACCTTTACAACTTATATGGAAAGTAAACGACAGCAAAAAATGGCGAGCCTGCTGCAACAGGAGCTGGCCCAGGTGCTTCAGCGCGACTTGCCGCACCTCTTTGGGGGCAGCCTGGTGCCCAGTATCAGCACCGTGAAAGTGACGCCCGACCTTGCCGTGGCGCGCGTGTACCTGAGCCTGCTGCTTGGGGGCGACGCCACTGAGCGCGTAGACCTCATTAAGGAGCACACCAAGGAAATCCGCTTTGCGCTGGGCAAGCGCATTCGCAAGCAGGTGCGGGTGGTGCCCGAGCTGAATTTCTTTCACGACGACAGCGCTGCCTACGCCTCGCACATGGACCAAGTGCTGAGCCAGCTCGATATTCCGCCGGCGCCGCCCGAAGAAGCGGCTGATTCTGCGCCCGAAATGCCACGCCCGCGCCTCTTCAACCCCCAGGACGATGAATAGACTTGCACACTAGCAATTCCTGATTCATACCTTATAATTCGTAATTTCTCTTGTACTACGACCCGATAAAGCGCAGCCTGGGCAACGTCTTCAACCGTTCGCCGTGGCTGCGGCGTGTGTTTTACCACCTGCTCGACTTGCTGCTGCTGCGTACCTGGCATGTGCACCGCGAGCTGCGGCAGTGGGCCAAGGGCCGCACCCGCGAGCCGCTCAACATTTTGGATGCCGGCGCCGGCTACGGCCAGTATAGCTACTGGCTCAGCAGTTTAAGCGCGCTGTGGCACATCCTGGCCGTCGATGTAAAGGAGGAGCAGGTAGCTGATTCCAATAACTTTTTCCGCGCTATCGGCCGGCCCCAGGTGCAGTTTGCGGTGCAAGATCTGGTGCTCTACCAAGAGCCCAATTCGTTTGACCTCGCCCTGTCGGTGGATGTAATGGAGCACATCTTGGAAGACGTGGAAGTGTTTCGCAACATCCACGCCTCGCTTAAAGATGGCGGCCTGCTGCTCATCTCGACGCCCAGCGACCAAGGCGGCTCCGACGTGCACGCCGACTCGGAGACGAGCTTTATCGAGGAGCACGTGCGCGACGGCTACAACATCCACGAAATTCAGCAGAAGCTGCGTACTGCGGGCTTCGAGCGCATTGAGGCCCGCTATAGCTATGGCGAGCCCGGCCAGGTATCGTGGCGCCTGAGCATGAAGTACCCCATTCTGATGCTTGGCAAGTCGCGCTGGTTTTTTGGGCTGCTACCCTTTTACTACGTTGTCGTCTTTCCGTTTTGCTTGCTGCTCAACTGGTTTGATGCCCGTACCAAACACGACTCGGGTACCGGGCTGATTGTAAAAGCCTGGAAGTAGTCTGGACCGCGGATTTATCGGATTAGCCGGATTTATCGGATTATGAGGGTGATTCGTAGCAGCTGCGACTTGGGCACTTCTTTATAAAGCGCGGGTGATTAGCTAAGCAATCGATAGTTTTAGTAGCCTATAGATCCGTAGAACAACCCTTGCCACCTCTTCCGCCCGATTTGATTTGTGGGCGGTGCAGCTAATGAACGTACCTCTCCTCATTGCCCGGCGCTATTTTTTATCCAAGAAAAAGCGCAACATCATCACTATCATTTCCAACATCTCGATGGTGGGCGTGGCAGTGGGCACGATGGCGCTTATCATCGTGCTTTCGGTGTTCAACGGGCTCGAAGACCTGGTACGCTCGCTCTACGGCAAGTCGGATCCTAGCCTGGTTATCGCGGCGCGGCAGGGCAAGTCGTTTCTAGTCGACACGCTGCTCATTACAAAGGTGCAGAATACGCCCGGCGTGGCGCTGCTCACCGAGGTTATTGAAGACAACGCGCTGCTGCAATACCACGACCGCCAAATGGTGGTGAAAATGAGGGGCTTATCTGGCAATTATTTCGGTCAGATTCCCGTCGATTCCAACCTCATTGCCGGCGACCACCGCCTGCACCGCGGCGAGCGCGAGTACGCCCTCGTGGGCGAAGGGGTGCAACGCGAGCTAAGCATTACCCTCGACAACCGGCTAGCACCCCTGCATCTGCTCTACCCGCGCCAAGAGCCGGGCCGCAAAATGCTAAGCATGAACCCTGAAAAGGCCTTCAATGAGCAGGATATTTTAGCGGGCGGGTTTTTTAGAATTGAGCAACACCTCGACGACAGCTACTTGTTTGTGCCCCTGAGCTTTGCCCAGCGGCTGCTCGGGTATGGGGCCCGGCGCACGGCACTCTACGTGCGCGTGGGGAGCAGCTTCCAGACCGACAAAGTAAAGGAGGAGCTACGCGAGCGCCTGGGCAACAGCTTTACGGTGCTTGACTCTGACGAGCAGCATGTTAGCCTACTCAAAGCCATCAAGATTGAGAAACTGTTTGTGTTTATCACGTTCGCTTTCATCCTGCTCATTGCTTCGCTCAACATCTTTTTTTCGCTCTCGATGCTGGTCATCGACAAGCGCAAAGACATTGCCGTGCTACTAGCAATGGGCGCGGGCGAGGAAACGGTGCGACAGGCCTTTTTGCTGGTAGGAGCCATCGTGGCGCTGGTTGGGGCCTTCACGGGGCTGATACTGGGCGTGACTATTTGCTGGATTCAACAAACTTTTCACGTGGTGAGCATGGGCATGGCCACGAGTATCGTAGACTCTTACCCAGTTAAAATGCAAGCCTCGGATATATTCTTTATCGCGTTGGCTATCATTTCGATAACGCTGGCCGTATCTATTCGCCCGGCGCTGAACGCGGGCCGGATGGAAATCCGCGAAAATTTATAAAAAAGCTACCCGGCTTTTTGATAACCTGAACCGATACGCATTATTGTTTCTCGGGGCTAACTTGCGCGCTCTCGTGTTCAGCGTATGAATGTTTCTACCGCGTTACCCTTTCAGTTGGTTTACTCGTTGTTTGCGCACGAGTATCTGGGCCACCTATTTACGGCGCACGTAGTGCAGCTTGGCCCGCGCGGGCAATTGACGCTGCAACACCAAACTATTTCGGCCAAAAACGCGCCGGAATTTGCCGCTGGCCTCGAAAAAGACGATTATGAGCTGATTGCGCTGTGCGACCAGCTTCAGCAAGATGCCGTTATTAAGGAATTCTGGCCCCGGAAGATTACGACCGCCGAGTTTTTCCTAAAAACTTATAATCCGGAGAAGGGCGATAAGCCCATGCAGGAGGCCATTAGCCGCTACGTGCAAACGCGGCTGGGCCGGCTGCTGGCGGGCCTTCAGGGCAAGCACGCCTTCATTATGGGCCGCGACGGCGAACCTACCTGGCGCGAGCTGACGCTAGCCCCGGTACCGGCATCGGTGCTCTTTCACTTCCGGCGCAACGACGAAGGCACGCACTACTTCCCCACGATTCAGTACCAAAATCAAAAGCTGGATTTCCAGTTTAAAAACGCCGTTTTGGTGTGCCAGCAGCCCGCGTGGCTTTTGCTGGATAATGTACTCTATTACTTTCGGCACGATGTGGATGGGCGCAAGCTGCTGCCTTTTCTCAACAAGAAATTTATCGTGGTGCCGCGGGCGGTAGAAAAAAGCTACTTCCAGAAGTTCGTGGCGCCGCTCATGGAGTCGTTCGACGTACACGCCCGCGGCTTCGATATCCGGACCGAGCGCTACCTGGCGCGCCCGCAGCTTACCTTTTCGGATGTGCCGCCCCTGCCACCCGGTGGCGTGCCGCTGGTGCCGGTGCGCCCGCCTGGCCCACCCCGGCGGGGCCGCGTGCCGCTGCCCAAGCCGATGGTAGTGCCCGGCGCGGGCACCGACGAAGCCCCGCTCTTTTTCTCGCTCACTTTCCGCTACGGCGCCTACGACCTGCCCCTTACCCCGCCGCGCCCCATGAGCGTACAGCTCGAGGAAGATGCTGATTCCTACATCTTTCGGCGCCTATTGCGGTCGGCCAAAGAGGAAAATGACCGCGCCGATGAGCTGCGGCTGCGGGGCCTGGCGCTCGACGCCGAGGGCCACGCGTCGTTGCCCAAAGCCGAAGCCTTTCGCTGGCTACACGACAATGCACCGTCGCTGGGCGAGCTGGGCTTTCAGGTGCAGGGCGCAGCCTCGGCTAGCCAGGATTATTTTATTGGTCCGGTGCGGGTAGAGGTGGGCATTGAGGAGCGCGGCGACTGGTTTGACGTGCGCGGCACGGTGTGGTTTGGCGAGTACGCGGTGCCGTTTATTCGGCTGC
>CAZERY010000052.1:0-17303 GCA_964514915.1 uncultured Hymenobacter sp. | reverse complement strand
TCCTGGTGTGTGGCCCCAATTCGGTGCATAGCTACACGGCCAGTGGGGGTACCGCCTCCAAGCTAAGTTGGCGCGCCGAGGGCGGCACCATCGTCGGCAGCAACACCACCAACCCGGTGCAGGTAAACTGGAACGCGACCGGCACCGGCACGCTCGTGGCGCGGGGCCTGACGAACTATGGCTGCCTTATCGACTCGGTAGTGCAGCGCGTGGCAATAGGCCAGACGCCTACGTTTACGGTGCTGGGCAACCTCACTATTTGCCAGGGCAGCAGCACTACGCTCACGCCCACGGGCAGCAGCTCTTACACCGTAGCGGGTGGCCCCTCGACGCTGACGGGGGCCGGCCCCTTTACAGTTAGCCCTACGCAGACGACAACCTACACGATTACGGCGGCTACTACTACCGGCTGCCCGGCTAGCACGCAAGTAACCGTCACGGTGCTGCCGCTGCCCGCGGCCAACGTGGGCGCGGCGACCCATACTGTGTGCTCGGGCGCACCCGTTACGCTAGGAGCACCAGCCGTAAGCGGCAGCACCTACAGCTGGAGCCCGGCTATGGGGCTGAGCAGCTCGACCAGCGCTACCCCTACCGTGACGCTGACCAATACGAGCGGCGCGCCCATTACCCAGACGTATACCCTCACCGAAACCAACACGGCTACCGGCTGCGCTAACTCTGGCACGGTGGTCGTAACGGTTAATCAGGCCATTAAGCCCGGCACTATCGGGGCCGACCAGACGCTATGCCTCGGCACTACCGCTGCGGTGCTCACGAGCACGACGGCTGCCAGTGGGGGCACCGGCCCGTATACTTATCAGTGGGAATCGTCGGTGGATAACGGCACCTGGGCCAGCATTGCAGGCGCTACCAGCGCTACCTATGCCCCCGGTGCGCCGGCCCTCACCTATTACTACCGGCGGTGGGTTACGGCGGGCGCGTGCGGGCCGGCCGTTTCCAACGTGGTGGCGGTGCAGGTGCAGGCGCCAGTAGTACCGAGCGTTACGCTGGCTACCCCACCGGCTCAGTGCGCGGGTACGGCTATCACGTTCACTCCCGCACCTACTAACGCTGGGCCCGCCCCTACTTACCGCTGGTTTGTCAACAACGTGCTGGCGGCCACCACCCCTACCTTTACTAGCTCGACGCTGGCCAGTGGTGACCAGGTGCGGGTAGAGCTAACGCCAACTGCCGGTAGTTGCGCCAGTGGCCAGGCAGCGGCTACCAGTACGGTAACCCTGACTCCAGTAACCCTGCCCACCGTTACGATCCGCACGACGACGACGCTGCCTGCTTGCTCAACCACCCCCGTAATGTTTAGCTTAGACCAAGCAGCTAACGTGGGGGCTAACCCACAGTACCAGTGGCAGGTAGACGGAACCAACGTAGCAGGTGCCCAAGGCACGACGTTTACCAGCACTTCGCTGCGCGACGGACAAACGGTGACGCTCGCCCTGCGCAGTGCTACCGCCTGCAATCAGGTTACGGTGACTTCCAACGCGGTGCGCGTGGGCATTAGCCCCCTCGTGGACGTAGATGCCGGGCCCGACAAGGAAATTGACGAAGGCGGGCAGGTGGAGCTCGAAGGCCGCGCCAACGGCAACTATCCCGTAACCTGGACGCCCAGCGCGAGCTTAAGCTTTGCCAGCGGCAACCAACTGCGCCCCGTGGCGTCGCCTACCGTTACGACTACCTATACCCTCTCGGCCGGCACGGGCGACTGCTTCGACCAAAGCTCGGTCACCGTGACGGTGACGCCGCTCGTCCGCATTCCCAACGCCCTGAGTCCTAATGGCGATGGCCTGGACGACACGTGGCAGATCACGCACATTGGGGACTATCCCAGCAACCACGTACTGGTATTTAACCGCTGGGGCAGTAAAATTTTCGAGGCCTCAAACTATAGCCGTAGCAACGAATGGAACGGCACCATTAGCGGGCAGCCGGCGCCGGTTGGTACCTACTATTACGTCATCACCCTGGGCAATGGCAAATCTTACAGCGGCCCGCTTACCGTAGTGTATTAGGCTAGAGCGGTTTCAAGATCAGGGTACGTGCTAGTTGTACCGTGGACGCTGCGAGTCCGCGCGGGTGAACGTCCGCTGGCTCCTACGCGCGGACTCGCAGCGTCCACGGTACAATTGCCGCGCCCTTGTTTGATGCGCACCATCCTCGCAATGGCAAGTAATTTTTGCGTAAGCATTAAGGTTACAGGCACATTGCGGCTGACAAGGGCTAGCCCGGGCGCCCGTTTCGCTACCTCACCAGCAGCTCGGCGGGCGGGCTCTGGCGGCCGCCGGGGGTGATGGTGACGGCCCGCACCTGGAGGCGGCTGCCGAGGGGCACGGCGAGCGGCTTGGTGTAGAGCTCGGTGGTTTCGTCGGGCAGGTGGCCGTCGAGGGTGTAGCGGATCTGGGCGCCGGGCACCACCGAGCGGAGCGTAAACACGGCTTTGCCGGCCTGGTGCACCGCGCTGGCGCTATCGAGGCCCAGCGGCTCGGGCACGCGGTAGTTGATTTTTTTGGCGTCGAGGCGGGCAAACTGCTGGCCCATGCGCGGCACAAACTCGGCGTAGCTCTTGCTGGCCGCCGGGCGCCAGGCTACTTCCGAGATGGCCAGCAGCCGCGGAAACAGCATGTACTCCACCTTCGCGGGCGTCGTGATGTACTCGGTCCACATATTGGCCTGCGGGCCCAGGATGTGCTTTTGCTGGTCGGGCGTCAGCTCCTGGGGGCGGGGGTTGTAGTTGTAGATTTTATCCAGCGGCAGGTAGCCGCCAATCATCAGCGGCTCGCTGGGGCTGTGGGGGCGCGGGTTTTGGCCGGCGTCGATGTAGAGGTAGCCGCTCGGCGACATCACCACGTCGTTGCCGTGCTTAGCGGCTTCGATGCCCGCTTTTTCGCCGCGCCAGCTCATTACGGCGGCGTTGGCGTCGATGCCGCCTTCCAATATTTCATCCCAGCCGATGAGCTTTTTGCCCTTGGTGGCCAAAAACGCTTCGATGCGGCGATTAAACCAGCCCTGCACTTTCTCGACGTCGTCGAAGCCCTCGCGCTTCATGATTTCCTGCACGGCGGGGCTTTCCTTCCAGCGGGTTTTGGGCGCCTCGTCGCCCCCGATGTGCACGTATTTACCCGGAAATAAGGCCGCTACCTCGGTCAGCACATCCTCGAAGAACCGGAATGTGGGCTCGGTCGGGCACACGATATTTTCGTTGACGCCCCACATCGTCCAAGTAGCATAGGTGCCCGGCTGGCAAGCCAGCTCGGGGTAGGCGGCCAGCACCGCCACCGAGTGGCCGGGCATCTCGATTTCGGGCACGATGGTGACGTAGCGCCGCTGGGCATAGGCCACCACCTCCCGAATCTGCGCCTGGGTGTAGAAGCCGCCGTAGGGCTGGCCGTCGTACTTAAAATCGGCCGGATTTTTAAAGGTTTGTTGGGCGCCGATGAGGGTTTCCTTGCGGAAATCACTAATCTGCGTGAGCTTGGGGTACTTCTTGATTTCGATGCGCCAGCCCTGGTCGTCGGTGAGGTGCCAGTGAAAGGTATTGAGCTTGTAGCTAGCCAGGAAATCGATGTACTTCTTCACAAACGCGACCGAAAAGAAGTGCCGGCTCACGTCGAGCATGGCCCCGCGCCACCCAAACGCGGGCTCGTCGGTGATGCGCACGTAGGGCAGGCTGGCCGCGGCCGCGGGCCGCGGCGGCAGCAGTTGCAGCAGCGTCTGGCTGCCGTAAAACAGCCCCGCCCCGCCGCGGGCCGTGATCTGCACGCCCGCCTTATCGACTACCAGCTGGTAGCCCTCGGCGCCGGCCACGGTGGCGGCCGTGCCGAGCTTGATTTGCGCGGCCTGGCGGTTGGTGGTCAGTACTACGGTTTTGCCGAGCGGGGCTAGCATTTCCTGGAGCAGGCTGGCCACGTTCTGGGCATCTTTGCCGGCGGCAAAAATGCTTATTTTTTGGGGCAAGGCGTAAGTGCCGGCGGCCATTTTTACTTCGCGTGGCAGGGGCACCAGCCCCAGCGGCGGGGTGGGCTGCTGCGCGAGCGCGGGCGAGCTAGCCAGCAGACTAGCTACGAGCATTTTACGCCAGTGAGCAGGCAGAAAGAAGCGAACGGTCATAACGACGGACCCGAAAAAGCTGAGGGGTAAAAAGCAGAAAACGCCTAAAGAACGGCATAATGCGCCAGGTGCGGCGTTTCTGGGGGTACCGTGGACTCGGCGAGTCCGCGCGTGAGTTGGCTGACGCGCTTTTCATTACGCGTCCGGCCTCCTGATAACCAGCACTATTTTCAGGATCGGCCTACCGACCTATCCCCAGCGGGCGGCGCGCCGGGCGGCAAGCCCTACCTTGCGCTTTCCCTCCCTGCTTTACCCACTTTTTACATGCGTACTTACAACTGGGCCATTCTGGGCCTGGGCAACATCGCCCGCAAGTTTGCCCAGGACCTGGCATTGGTGCCGCAGGCCCGGCTGCACGCCGTAGCCTCGCGCAGCCAGGCCAAGGCGCAGGCCTTCGCCGCCGACTTTGCCGTGCCCCACGCCGTGGGCAGCTACGAAGAGCTGCTGGCCGTGCCCGGCGTCGACGTGGTGTATATCGCCACGCCGCACTCCGAGCACTACGCCCACACGCTGCTGTGCCTGCGAGCGGGCCTACCCGTGCTCTGCGAAAAGGCCTTCGCCCTCAATGCCAGCCAGGCCCAGGAAATGCTGCGGGTAGCGCGCGAGCGGGGCGTTTTCTTAATGGAAGCGTTCTGGACGCGTTTTTTTCCGGCCATTATTCAAACCCTGGCGCTGGTGCAGGCCGGAGCTATTGGCGAGGTGAAGCACCTGGTGGCCGACTTTGGCTTTAGTAGCGACTACCAGCCGCAGGGGCGCTTGTTTAACCCCGCGCTGGCCGGCGGCTCGCTGCTGGACGTTGGGGTTTATCCGCTCTTTATCAGCAAATTGCTTTTGGGCACGCCCACCACCATCGGGGCCGCGGCGACCTTCGCGCCTACCGGCGTCGATGCCAACTGCGCCCTGGCGCTCGCCTACGCCAGCGGCGCTACGGCCACGCTGTTCTCCACCATCGGCGCCACCACCGAAAACCGCTGCGTGCTCTACGGTACCAAGGGGCAGCTGACGCTGCTCGGGCGCTTTCACGCGGCTACGGGCGTGCAGGTGCAGCTAGCCGACGAGGCGGAGCCACAGGGGTTTTCATTCCCCAAAGAGGGCATTGGCTACCACTACGAGGCGGCCCACGTGCAGGCCTGCCTGGCCCAGGGGCTAACGGAAAGCCCGTTGCTCCCGCTAGCCTTCAGCCTGGAGCTCATGCAGTTGCTGGATGCCATCCGCCAGCAAATCGGCCTGCGCTACCCCGGCGAGGCCGAGGCGAGCTAGCGCAGCTCAAAATTTCGGGTACCAAATTAAAAATGCAGAAGTAAAAATTTGATTGTCAAATTTTTACTTCTGCATTTTTAATTTCCACCAAAGCTAGCGGGGCAGCGTTACGGTCTTGCCCGTGTTGATGGACTGGCGGGCGGCGTCCAGAATTTCGACTACCAGCATATTGGTGGGCAGGGCCGAGAGCACGTCTTCGGGGGCGGTGCCGCGCACCACGGCCGCCAGGTAGGCAAACGGCTCGTCGTAGGGCGCCGGGGGCGCGGCTACGGTTTCGTCGGTAGCGGCTTCCTTTTCGCTACGCCTCACCCGCACGTGGTCGCGGTCGAGGGCGACGACGGAGCCAGTCTGGCCGTAGACTTCGAGGTCTTTGCGGGCGTAGGGCCAGTTCCAGGAAGCCTGGATAACTCCCTGGGCCTTAGGGTACGTGAGCAGGACGGTGACGTCGTCTTCGACCTTGGGGTACACGTCGGGCTTGATGTGCAAGGCGCTGGCCATCACCGACAGCGGGCGCTCGCCGTGCATGAGCCAGGTCATGAGGTCGGCGCCGTAGCAGCCAAAGTCAATGAGCGCCCCACCGCCGTTTTGCACCGGGTCGGTGAGCCAGTCCAGAAACTCCTTATTGACCCCAATTTCCTTGGGGCCCTGGTGGCCATCGTGAGCCACCAGCCGGCGAATATCGCCGAGCGCGTGGTCCTGCACCAGCTGGTAGGCCTGGCGGTTGGAGCCGTACCAGGTGGTTTCGTAGTTGGTAAGCAGGTGAATGTGGTGCTTTTGGGCCAGGACGGCCATCTGGCGGGCGTGGTCCATATTCACCGCCAGCGGCTTTTCCACCATCACGTGGATGCCTTTCGGCGCGCAGGCCTGCACCACGCCCAGGTGCTCGTAGATGCTCCCAAAGGCCGTCACGGCCTCGGGCTTGGTTTTGGCCAGCATTTCGGCCAGCGTGGGGTACACCAGGCTCATGGACAAACCATACGCTTTGGTAAAGCGCTCAGCCAGTGCACGGTTGGGCTCGGCAATGCCCACTATCACAATGTCGCCGCGCTTGGCACGGCCCAGCAGCCCGTGCACGTGGGTGTGCGTGAGGCCGGCCACGCCCACCCGCACCGGCGCGGCCGCACCAACCTGCGCCGCGGCGGGCGAGCGAGCCAGGGCCAGCAGGCAATAAATAAAAATGGCAACCAAAGACTTGAGCATAGGACGGGGCAGGAAGGGTGAGGCAGCAAGATACTCGGCAGCGCGGCAGATACGGTTGCGCAGTATGGTGTACCGGCGAAATGTACTGTGGACGCTGCGAAACTGCGCCAGGTTAGCGGCTAGCGGGCTTAGTGGGTACTACTCATGAAAAACGCTCCCCTGGCGCAACCACCAAAAAGGTTAGTCACACCAAGGGAGCGTTTGGGCTAAGCCGGTGGCAATAGCTACGCTACCACCCGGCGGCTACCGCGCAGCCCGTACCACGAAATATAGACGTAGCAAACAATGGGCAGCAGCAGCGCCAGCCGCAGGCTGCTGTGGTCGGCGATGAAGCCAAAGAGCAGCGGCACCAATGCCCCGCCCACAATGGCCGTGCACAGCAAGCCGGAGCCCTCTTCCGTTTGGCGCCCCAGGCCGGCCAGGGCCAGGGTGAAAATGGTGGGGTACATAAGCGAGTTCATCAGCCCCACGGCTAGCAAGCTCCACATGGCCACGGCACCCGTCGTATTTATTGAAATGAGCACCAGTGCTACGGCGCCTACCGCATTTATAGTCAGCAGCTTGGCGGGCGAGAACTTATTAAGCAAATACGCGCCGGCAAAGCGGCCTATCATGGCAGCGCCCCAGTAGAATGCGACCTGGTTGCCAGCAGCCGTGGGGTCGAGGCCCATTACAGTGGGCAGGGCTACGTAGCTAACAATGTGAGAGCCAATAGCTACCTCAGCCCCTACGTACGCAAAGATTCCTACCACGCCCAGCGCTAAATGCCGGTGGCTCCAGGCGCCGCGGAGTTCGTTATTGCTCAAGTCATTGTCTTGGGCGGCGTACGTGATAACCGGCAGATTTACCCGGCTCAGCAATAAGCTGATTAGCAGCAGCGCCCCACCTATTACGAGATATGGCAATTGCACGGCCCGCACGTCGATAGCCGCCGCCGAAGCAGCCGTATTAAGCTTCGGCAAATTGCTCAAAATAAGCGCGCTACCCAGCAAAGGTGCCAGCGTAGTGCCCAGCGAGTTGAAAGCCTGCGTGAGCGTGAGCCGCGCCGAAGCCGACTGCGGTGGCCCCAGGATGGCCACGTATGGATTGGCGGCTACTTGCAGCAAGGTGATGCCCGACGCCAGCACAAACAGCGCCCCGAGGAACAGGCCGTAGGCGCGCTGTGCCGCGGCGGGGTAAAACAAAAACGCGCCCACGGCCGCCACCACGAAGCCCAGCAGCATACCGCGCTTGTAGCCCACGCGCGCCACCAGCTTGCCGGCCGGAATGCTCATCAAAAAATACGCCCCGAAAAAACACAGGTTGATGAGGTTGGCCTGCGCGAAGGAAAGCTGAAAGATGGCCTTCAGGTACGGAATCAGGATGTCGTTGAGGCAGGTAATAAAGCCCCACAAAAAGAACAGCGTGGTGACGGCGCTCAATGCCGAGGTGTAGCGCGGCGCTAGGCCGGCGGTAGCACTGACCGTAGCCGAATTAGAAAGAACGGGAGCGGGAGCTGCCATGAAATGGGGTGGGGAGTAAAATGAGAGAATAAGAAGCTGAAAAGGCGAAAGTTAGCCCCAACTTGGGTTCCAGGAAATATCGCCGCGCTACTTAGCCAGCCCCTTGGCAGCCCTCGCCCCTGCCCTGGCGGGCGGGCCAGGTAGCGGCCGCTGCGAAGAAGCCCGCACCACCAGCTGCGGGGCCAGCTGAAGCTGCACCATCCGGCCGATTTCGCCCGGGCTTTCGAGGGCGGCGAGCAGCGTGGTGATAATATCTTCGGCCATCATTTCCATGGGCTGCGCTACTACGGTAATTGCCGGCGTATAGAGCCGAAACAAGTCGTTGTCGTCGAAGGAGATAACGGCGATTTGCTCCGGGATGCGGCGGCCGAGCCGGCCGAGCGCCTCCAGGCCGTACACGCCCAGGTAGTTGGTGGCAAACAGCACCGCATCGCAGGCCGGGTGCGCCAGAAAAAAAGCCTGGAGTTCCTGCACGATCTGCTCGGGCTCCTGCGGAAAGGGTATTTCCAGGGTTAGCTCGGGTAGCTGATGCTCGGCCAGGGCCTGGGCATAGCCGCGCTGGCGGGCGGCCATCTGCTGCTGGCCCGAGTGGGCCATCACCAGCGCGGGGCACCCAAACCCCTGGGCCAGCAGGTGCTGGGTTGCTTCGTACATGCCGGTGGCGCCATCGACCACCACGGCATTGGTAAGCACGCCCGGCAGCAGGCGGTCGAAGAGCACCAGCGGCGTGCCGCGGCGCGCCAGGGCGCTCACCTCAGCCTCTACCCCGCTGGGCAGGGCCAGGATGTAGCCATCCACGTGCCGCTCCTGAAACATGGTGAGCAAGTCGCGGGTCTTGGCGATGTCGTTGTTGGTGCTGCAATAAATGATGCGGTAGCCCCGGGCCAGCGCCTTTTTCTCAATCAGGCCCGCTACCGTGGCGAAAAACGGGTTGGCAATGTCTTCCACCATCAGGCCGATAACGTGCGTTTTGCCGGTGCGCAGGCTTTTGGCCAGCTGGTTGGGCTTGTAGCCCACTTCGTCCACGTACTTCAGCACTCTTTCGGCCAGCCCATCGCTGATGCGCTTCTCCTTGGCCTTGCCATTGAGCACCAGCGACACCGTGGCGATAGACACTTCCAGGTGCTTGGCGATGTCATGGATGAGAATTTTCTTTTTCAAGCTCGGTGGTTTTGCGGCGTGGGGCTGCGCGCTCCTTAATTAGTGATAAACTTCCCGGGGCCGATTGGCGGCCGCCGTCCCAAACGCCCGGTTGGGCTGCGGGCCCATCGTCAGCTGCAAGGTGCCACCGGCCACGATGTCGCGATGCAGCAGGTAGCTATTGGCGTAGGGCTGGCCGTTGAGCGTAGCCGACTGGATATACAGGTTCTGGGGGCCGTTGTTTTGCACGCTTACCACGAAGGTTTTGCCCTGGGGCAGCCGAATGGTTGCCTTGTCGACAAGGGGGCTGCCCAGCACGTAGGCGCCACTACTGGGGCTAACCGGGTAAAAGCCCAGCGCCGAGAGGATGTACCAGGCCGACATCTGGCCGCAGTCTTCGTTGCCGCTGATGCCGTCGGGCTGGTCTTTGTACATCTCGCGCAGCACCTGGCGCACCTTTTCGGCCGTTTTCCACTGCTGGCCGGCATAGGCATACAGGTAGGTGGTGGCGTGGCTGGGCTCGTTGCCGTGGGCGTACATGCCGATGAGACCCGAGATATCGGGCGAGGCGCTGGCACCCAGGCTGCCCTGCACGATGAAGAGGCTATCGAGCTTTTGGGTAAACGCGGCGTCGCTGCCAAATAACTTGATCAGCCCCGGCACGTCGTGCGGCACCAGCCAGGTATACTGCCAGGCGTTGCCCTCGGTGTAGTTGTTCTGGCGGTGAATGGACTGAATGGGGTCGAAAGGCACCTGAAACTTGCCGTCGGTGGTGAGGCCACGCATAAAGCGGGTGTGCGGGTCGTAGTACTTCTGGTAATATTTAGCACGCTTGCTATACTCCTGGTAGTCGGCCTGCTCGCCCAGCTTTTTGGCTACCTGCGCGATGCTCCAGTCGTCGATGGCGTACTCCATGGCCTTGGCTACCGACTCACTTTCCTTATCGGCGGGAATGAAGCCCAGGCTTTTGAGGTACTGCACGCCCTGGTCGTCGCGGGTGCTGGAGGCCTTCATGGCGGCGAGCACCTGGTGGCCGTCGAGGCCGGGCGTGCCTTTGAGGTACGCCTCGGCCAGGGCGGGCACGGCGCTGTAGCCCACCATCGTGTTGGTTTCATTGCCCATCAGGTGCCAGATGGGCAGCTTGCCCTGCTGCTGGTAGATGGCGAGCATCGACTGCATCATGCCGCTCACCCGCTCGGGCTGGGCCAGGGTAAAGAGCGAATTCTCGGTGCGGTAGGTATCCCAGAGCGAAAAGATAGTGTAATTGGTAAAAGGTGCTTTGGGGTACACTTTGCCGTCGGTGCCACGGTAGTCGTTGTTGGCATCATTAAAGAGCGCCGGAGCAAACCAGGCGTGGTAAAGCGCCGTGTAGAAGATGCGCCGCGCGGCGGGGTCTTTGGTTTCGATGGTGACTTTGCCCAGCTCCTGGTTCCACTTTTCTTCGGCGGCTTTCTGCACGCTGGCAAAGTCCCAGCCTGGTAGCTCGGCCTGGATGTTGGCCAGCGCGTTTTCGGCGCTCACCGGCGAGATGCCCACCTTCAGCAGCAGGCTGGCCGGGGCTTTGGCGAAGGTAAACACCCCCTTGACGGCCGCACCCTGGCCCGACTTGCCGGTGAGCGCTTGCGCCTCATTATAGAGGGCGAAGGCCGGCACCGGCGCCGAGGTTTTGATGGCGAAAAACAGCTGCTGGTGATCGGCCCAGCCGTGCGAAAAGCGGTGCCCGATAAAGGTCTGGGCGTCTACCTGCTCCAGGTAGGTATCGGTAGCCTTGTCGTCGATGCCTTCCTTCAAGTCGATAATAACGTGGGCCGGCTTGCCATCCTTGGGGAAGGTGTAGCGGTGCAACCCCACCCGCTCGGTGCTGGTGAGCTCGGCCCGAATGCCGTAGTCGTCGAGCGTGACGGCGTAGTAGCCGGGCCGGGCAATTTCGCGCTTATGCGAGTAGCGCGAGAGGTAGCCCTGGTGGGGCGCTTTCTGCTGGCCCTTATCGGTTTTGAGCGGGCCGGTGTAGGGCATAAGGAGCACGTCGCCGAGGTCGGAGCCCCCCGTGCCACTCAGGTGCGTGTGCGAAAAGCCCGTGAGCAAGCTATCGGAGTAGTGGTAGCCCGAGCACCAGTCCCAGCCCTTAAAAATATTTTGCGGCCCCAGCTGCACGGCCCCAAACGGCACGTTGGCCCCGATGAATACGTGGCCGTGGCCCCCGGTACCAATCAGCGGGTCGACGTAAGCGGTAAGCCGCTGGCTCTGAGCCTGCGCAGCAGTAGCGCCGGCCAGCAGCAGGCTACCAGCCAGCCAGGTGCGCAGTCGGGTACTGGTGGGAAAGTAAGTGGGCATACCAGACAAATAAAAAAGCAGGGTGAGAAAAAGGATGATAGCGATGTTAGAATGAGCTGCAAATGAGCGCGGAAGCTGCGTTGGCTGCTAGCGACTGAGCATCAGGGATCCAGCTTACAAAGGCAAAGATGCTAAAATGTTTAAGCAAAATTTGGCTACTCCAAAAATATTCTAGATATTTCCGCCGAAAATCATGTAGTCCTCATCCCCGGCGTTTGACGGAGTACTGTAAAATCGGTGTAAGTGCCGCTAGGCTAAATTCCTACTGCCGTATTTACTATTCCTTTGGCCTACTCGGCTAGTACTGCCTTCATTCACAAGCGCTCTAGCTACGGCTGGCGGCGGAGCAGCTGGTTGCTGGCGATTACCTCAACCCGTTTTTTTAGTGGTTCACTCCCGACCTAGTATAGCAAGCGTGCGGCAGCCAATCTATAAACTTCATTACTATTTGCTAAAACCTTTAATCCAACTTCTTGCTCCTGTCGGCTAGCCAAAACCGGTCAGGTTATTTTTCCCACCCAACCCTTTTCTCATGGCCATTCCTTTATCAATCAAAAATTTGTGCGGGCTGCCCTTGCTGCTGCTAGCGCCCGCCGCCGTGCTTCCGCTGTCGCAGGCTACGGCCCGGGGCACCATCGCCGGTACCGTCCATCGCGCCGCCGCGACGGTGCAGGGCGTCGTAACCGACGAGAAAGGCAACCCGTTGCCGGGCGCGACGGTCGTGGTAAAAGGCAACACGAGTATCGGAATCAGCTCGGATGCCGATGGCAAATTTTCATTATCGGTACCCACGGGCAATGAGACGCTGGTGATTTCGTCTATCGGCTACGTAACGCAGGAGCTCAGCCTAGCGGGCAAAACCACGCTTAGCATCCAGCTCGTGGCCGATGACAAGGCGCTCGACGAAGTAGTGGTAGTCGGCTACGGCACCCAGAAGCGCTCGGACCTGACCGGCGCGGTGGGCAGCGTGAAAGCTTCCGAGCTGACCGAGCGCCCCGTGGTGAACGTAGCGCAGGGCCTGCAAGGCAAGGTAGCGGGCGTCGATGTGTCGCTCAATTCGGGGCAGCCGGGCGCCGCGCCTACCATCCGGGTGCGGGGCTATAGCTCCATCTCGGCCGGCAACGACCCGCTCTACGTGGTGGACGGCGTATACTGGCGGCAGGGCATCACTACGCTCAACCCCAACGATATTCAAAGCATTGAGGTGCTCAAGGATGCCTCGGCCACGGCCATCTACGGGGCCCAGGGTAGTAGCGGCGTGGTACTCATCACGACCAAGCGGGGGCGCAAGGGCAGCGTGGTGGCCTACGACACCTACGCGAGCATCAATACGCTGGCCCGTAAGCAACACTTGCTTAATGCCCGCGAGTTTATGGCCACGGAGGACTTGGCGTACCAGAACATTCAGAAGTATGACCCCGCCGGCTGGGCGGCGGGTACCTACGCCAGCAAGAACCCCCAACTTAAGCGGCAGGCTCTGACTAGCGCTCACACTACGCATCCGCTCTTCGACGACAACCTGAACCCGCTCTACGACGTGGATTGGCAGAAGGAAACTACCCAGACTGCCCTGACACAGAGCCATAACCTGTCGTTTTCAGGGGGTACCGACCAGTTGACGTACGGGCTGTTTCTGAACTACACCAACGCCAACGGCATCATTCGCAACACCTACGAGAAGCGCTACCAGGGCCGCCTGACGGTGGACAACCAGGTAAAGAAGTGGCTGAAAGTGGGCGGCACCATCGGCTACTCCAACATTGAGGACCGCCTGGGCAACCGCTTTACGGGGGGCAACAACATCCCGCGCATGATGATCGAGATGATTCCCATCGTGCCCATTCAGTACGCCGACGGCACCTACGGCAAGCGCCAGGACTACCCCGACATGGAAGCTGGTGACAACCCGGTGGCCATCACCCGCGAGGATGTGGAAATAACGCGCAACCAGACAATCTCCGGCAATTTTTACGCTACTGCTTCCATTCTGCCGGGCCTGGATTTTCGCACCGTATTCGGGGCCAATATTAGCTCGCAGTTCAACCCCTACTCGGCCAGCAACCTGATTCAGCTGCGCGGCTCGCGCAACCTAGCCGGCTTCGACTCTTACGATGGAAAAAACATCCAATGGCAGAACTACCTGACCTACAACAAGCAGCTTAACCCCGACAACTCACTCAACGTGGTGGTGGGGGCCGATGCCTCCAAGGGTTGGAGCCAGAGCGCGGGCGCGAGTACCACGGGCCTGCTCGACAATTCTCTAAGCTACTACAACTTGGGCACGGGCTCCACGCCCAATACGCCTAGCTCCGACTACGAGGCTTACCAGCTGCTGTCGTACTTCGCCCGGGTTAACTACGGGTTTAAGGACCGCTACCTGCTGACGGTGACCGACCGCTTTGATGGTGCCTCGCGCTTCGGGGCCAACTATAAGTCCGCCAACTTCCCATCAGCGGCCATTGCCTGGCGCATCTCGCAGGAAGACTTCCTGCGGGATAACTCGATTATCAACGACATGAAGCTGCGCTTTGGCTACGGCCGCACCGGCAACAGCAACTTCGGCAATTACAGCTCGCTCGACCAGCTCGGCAGCAACCAGTACGTGTTTAATGGCGCGCGCGCCACAGGCGTTACGCTTGGTTCGCTGGGCAACGCCAACTTGCAGTGGGAAAAGGCCGGCCAGTTTGACCTGGGCCTGAACGTGGGCTTGTGGCAAAACCGCGTTGCCTTCGAGGCTGACGTGTACCAGCGCACTACCACCAACCTGCTACTCAACGCGCCGGTACCGCAGTCGAGCGGCTACAGCAGCATCCCCCGCAATATCGGCAGCGTGCGTAACCAGGGCCTGGAGCTGTCCTTAAACACGGTGAACGTGCAAGGCAAAGACTTCACCTGGTCTACCACGTTCAACATCTCCTTCCTCAAAAACCGGGTGCTTGCGCTGGGCGACGCCGGCGACGACATCTTCCCCGGCCCCTATTTTCTCAACAACACCAACGTGCTGCGGGTGGGCCAGCCAGTCGGCTCGCTCTACGGCCTCGTTCGCGAGGGCACCTGGAGCACGGCCGAGGCCGACCAGGCGCTGAAGTATGGCAAGCAACCCGGCGACTTGAAATTTCGGGATGTGAACGGCGACGGGCAGATAAACGACGCCGACCGGGTGATACTGGGCAAGAATATCCCGACTGGCTTCGGCAGCTTCCTCAACACGATCCGCTACAAGGGCTTCGATTTGCTGGTGGACTTGCAGTTTACGTACGGCAACAGCGACCTGAACCTGACCGAGCACTCGGCCCAGGACCGCACCGGCCAGGCCAACAGCTACGCGCGAGCCTATTACGACGCCTGGACGCCCGACCACCAGAACACCAGCATTGCGCAGGTGCGCCCTTCCTATGTAACCTACGACACCACTATCGACTCCTACAAGGTAGAGGATGCCTCGTTTATCCGGGGCCGCAACGCAGTACTGGGCTACAATTTCTCGTCGGCGGCGCTGCAAGCCCTGAAGATTGCGCGCCTGCGGGTGTACTTGTCGGCTCAAAATTTCTTTCTTATCACGAAGTACACGAGCTACGATCCCGAAACGTCCACCTTCCTCCCCTCAAGTATTGGTGGCAATACCAGCGGGGGCAGCGCTTTCGCCCAGGGTATCCAGTTTTTCGACTATCCCCGGGCGCGCGTCTGGACGGCCGGCTTGAACTTGTCTTTCTAACTGCTTAGCTCCTACTTCCATGTTTTCTACTACCCGATTATTATCTAAGACCAAAGCAGCTCTTGGCATGGGCCTGCTACTAACCGTGGTCGGCTGCTCCAATTTTCTTGACCAAGACATTCGCTCGACCCTGATACCCAGCACTTACTTCGCCAACGCTAACCAGGCGCAGGCTGCTATTGACGGCCTCTACAACAGCCTGCGCCTGCTCAGCAGTAATACCGACACGGGCTACGGCGAATCGGGGTGGGTAGGGCTGGAGCTATTTGCCCAGCACGCTACTACCCTAGGCCAGAGCCAGTACAACAACCAGATTCTCAACCAAACGCTCGACGCGGCCAACCCCTACTTCTCCAGCGTGTGGGATAATGCCTACAACGGCATTGGGGCGGCTAACCTATCCATCGCCCGCATTCCGGCCATCACGATGGATGAGACGGCAAAAAAAGCCTTGCTGGGGCAGGCTTACTTCATTCGGGCATTCCTCTACTACCACCTCGTGCGTCTGTACGGCGACGTGCCGCTCATCGTCAACCCCGTGGATGGGACTAGCCCCGACTTATACCCTACCCGTACCGCACAGGCCGACGTGTACAAGCTCATCATCAGCGACCTGCAAACGGCTGAGCAGGCTGGCCTACCCGTGGTAGAGCGCACCGGCCGCATCTCGCAAAGCGCGGTGAAATCACTACTCGCCAGCGTGTACCTGACTACGGCTGGCTACCCGCTGCAAATTAAGGCCAATTACCAACTGGCCGCCGACAAGGCCGCCGAGGTGATTGACGCCGGTAACTACCCGTTGTTTACCCAATACATTTCCCTGCACAACAACGCCGACAAGAACGCGGGCGAGTTGATTTTGCAGGCACAGTATCAGTTTGGCATTGCTACCAATGCCATTAGCCCGCTCATTATTCCTTACTTCGTGGGCATCTCGAAGTACAACGACGAGTTTGGGGCGCTCATCCCGACCAACGCGTTTTATAATAGCTACGAGGCTGGCGACCTGCGCACCAAGGAGCAGCAGTTTTACTTCTCGAGCTACCCACGCATTAAGGCCCCCTACGATATCGTTAACTTCAACGCCCACGCCTTGTATAAGTATTTCCATCTGGAAAGCGCCCTGAACACGGCCGACTGCGACGAAAACTGGACGCTGCTGCGCATGCCCGAGGTGATGCTCATCTACGCCGAGGCCATCAACGAGGTTGGAGCTGCCACGCCCAAAGCCTACGACCAGATTAACGCCATTCGCAAGCGGGCGCAGCTGCCCGCATTGAGCGGCTTAAGCCAGGATGCTTTCCGCACCGCCGTGTGGAAGGAACGCTACCACGAACTAGCCTACGAGAACAAAGCTTACTTCGACATTCAGCGCACCCGCAAGGCCTACAATGTGGTTAATAATAGCTTTGTGGATGCGGTGGGCTTTAAGGGCGATGCCGGCAACGCTTTCCAGGCTAAGTACTTACTCTGGGGCATCCCGACGGCCGAGATTGCTACCAACAGCAAGCTGACGCAAAACCCAGGCTATTAGTAGCAGCAGCCCCGACTCCGGTTCCGCCGGGGGCGGGGCTGTTCAGTAGTTCACGATAGCGCCCCCGCCTGGCTTACCGAAGGCATTGCTGCCTACGCCCGCCACGTGTACGATGTGGCTAATGCGCCAGGCAACTGGAAGCTGCCCGACTATAAACCCAGCCGGGCAGCTTACTTACCGCTAGATTACCCGGCAGCGCTAGTGCAACCCTGAACCCGATTCCGCACCTTTTTGGCGGCGCCGCTCGGCTCGTCCTTACTTCCCTTACCTTCCCACCGAATGCCCAAACTTTTTCCGGCGCTCGCGGCGCTTGCGCTGCTGGCTAGCTCTCCGGCCCTGGCCCAAACTCCCGCGAGTACCGCCGCCGACCCTGCCCAGTGGGTAAACCCGCTCATCGGCACCGACTCGAAGCCCAGTCTGTCGAATGGCAATACCTACCCGGCCATCGCCCTGCCCTGGGGCATGAACTTCTGGATGCCCCAAACCGGCAAAATGG
>CAZERY010000051.1:0-17460 GCA_964514915.1 uncultured Hymenobacter sp. | reverse complement strand
AAAATCCTGGTATCTTTATACGAGACCCAACCCACGACTTTCCGGGACTATACACGTAGACTTTACCCAGCGCCGGGTAGCGGTGGCCAGGTAGCGCCAGGATGCGGCTAGCGTACCGCGCTCTTAAACTGCGCGATAGCCTGCCGGGTAAACGCCGACAGCACCAGCCGCCCGCTGATGGCCGCGCGCTGCGCCAGCAGGCCGTCCCAGTGGTCGGTGCCTTCCCACAGCACGGCCTTGAGGGCAGTGAGGGCCGCGGGATGGTAGCTGGCTAGCCGGGTGGCGAAGGCCTGCACGGCCGCGTCGAGCTCGGCGATGGAGGCGAAGCACTGCGCGTACAGGCCGCGGGCCTCAGCCCAGGTGGCAGGCCGAAACTCGGCCGCGTCGAGGGCGAGCTGGGCGTAGGCAGCAGTGCCGATTTTACGCTCCACCACCGGGCCCACCACGAAGGGCCCGATGCCCACCACCAGCTCGCTGAGCTTGATGGCCGCCTGGCTGGTGGCCAGGCAGTAGTCGGTGGCGGCGGCCACGCCCACGCCGCCACCGATGGCTTTGCCCTGCACCCGGCCTACGATAATTTTGGGACAGGTGCGACAGGCGTTGATTACCCGGGCAAAGCCCGCGAAAAACTGCTGCCCCTGCGCCTCGTCGGCAATAGCCACGAGCTCGTCGAAGCTGGCGCCGGCGCAAAACGTGCGCTCGCCCTCGCTGCGCAGGATGATGACGTTGGTAGTTTCGGCCTGCCCAACGGCCGTGATGGTGCTGGCTAGCTGAGTGAGTAGGGCGCCCGGCAGCGAGTTGTGCGCCGGGTGAAAAAAGCTGATGGTAGCAATGCCGTGGGCATCGGTGGCGGCCGTGACGGTGCCGGCGGTGAGGGTGCTCATGGGGTAGGATGGGGGTAGTAGATTATCCACAAGAACGTCATGCTGAACGCAGTGAAGCATCTCGCTCGCTTCTATTGGCTTGGCAACCCTAGCGACGTGGGCGAGATGCTTCGCAGGCGCAGCATGACGAAAAACTTAGGGGTTGGTCACGCCTGGTCTTGCTTCTTGACCATCGTCAGAATGGTCGCGACGGCCACCGTTTCGTGGGTTTGGTCGGTCACGGTCACGAGCCAGCGCACGATGCCTTTGGCCACGTCGTGCTTGTCGCGCTTGTCCTGGGTTACTTTCTCCTTCACCGTGAGCTGCACGCCGATGGTGGTGCCGGGGTACACGGGCTTGGTGAAGCGGCACTCGTCGAGGCCGTAGTTGAGCAGCACCGGCCCTTTACGCGGGTCCACGAACATGCCGGCGGCCTTGCTCAAAATGTAGTAGCCGTGGGCCACCCGCCCCGTAAAGAGCGTGCCTTCCAAAGAAGTGGCATCGACGTGGGCGTAAAAATTATCGCCCGAAATGCCCGCGAAGTTCGCGATGTCGGCCTCCGTCACGGTGTGTTTGTGGGTGGTGTAGGTTTCGCCGATTTCAAGCTCCTCGAAGTATTTCTGAAACGGGTGCTTGTCGTACTCTACCTGCCGGGCGCCCGGCTGGTACACCTGCGTGATGGCGGTGAGCATGCTGGGTGAGCCTTGCAGCGCTACCCGCTGCATATAGTGCTCGACGCCGCGCAGGCCGCCCATTTCCTGGCCGCCGCCGGCCCGGCCAGGGCCGCCGTGCACGAGCTGCGGCAGGGGCGAGCCGTGGCCGGTGCTTTCCTGGGCCATCTCGCCGTTGAGCACCAGGATGCGGCCGTGGTGGGTGGCCGCGCCGAGCACAAAGTCCTGGGCGGTTCGCGGGTCGTTGGTAGCCAGCGAGCACACCAGCGAACCCTTGCCGAGGTTGGCCAGCGCCACGGCCTCGCCCAGATCGTGGTAGGGCATCAGGGTCACGACGGGGCCGAACGCTTCGATTTCGTGGCTGGCCAGGTGCTCAAACGGCTGGTCGTTGCGCAGCACGATGGGCGAGATAAACGCGCCCTTGGCGGCGTGGGCGCCGCGCTCCTCGCCCAGCAGCTCGACGTGGTCGAGGTCGCCGTACACGATGGGCGTGGCTTGGGCGAGCTGCCGCACGCGCTCGCGCAGCTGCGCAGCTTGCGCGCGCCCCACCAGTGCCCCCATGCGCACGCCCTCGGCCTGTGGGTGGCCGATGGTGGTCTGGGCCAGAGCCTTACTCAAGGCAAGCTGCACGTCGTCGAGCAGGCCAGCGGGCACGATGGCGCGGCGGATGGCGGTGCATTTCTGGCCGCACTTGGCCGTCATTTCCTTGCGCACCTCCTTGATATACAAGTCAAAATCGGGCGTGCCGGGCCGGGCGTCGGGGCCGAGTACGGCGGCGTTGAGCGAGTCGGCTTCGAGGTTGAAGGGCACCGCCTCGCTGATGATGCGCGGGTGCGCGCGCAGCCGCGCGCCGGTGGCCGCCGAGCCGGTGAAGGTAACGACGTCCTGGTACGTGACGTGGTCCAGAATGCCCTGGCCCGAGCCCACTACCAGCTGCAACGCGCCCGCGGGCAAAATGCCGGCGGCAATAATCTCGCGCACCACGGCTTCGGTGAGGTAGGCGGCCGGTACGGCGGGCTTCACCACGGCCGGCATGCCGGCGAGCAGGTTCACCGCGATTTTTTCGAGCAGGCCCCAGATGGGGAAGTTATAGGCGTTGATGTGCACGGCCACACCCTCCTTGGGCACCAGCAGGTGCTGCGCCATAAAAGTGCCGCCCTTGGACAGGCCCACCGGCTCGCCCTCCACGTAGAAGGGCTGGTCGGGAAATTTGCGCCGCAGCGAGGCGTTGGCAAACAGGTTACCGATGCCGCCCTCGATGTCGATCCAGGAGTCGGCCCGCGTGGCGCCCGAGCGGTAGCTCAGCTCGTAGAACAGCTCCTTTTTAGCCTGCAAGTGGAAGGCCAGGGCCTTGAGCATTCGGCCGCGCTCGTGGAAGGTGAGGCGGCGCAGCGCGGGGTTGCCCACGCGGCGGCCATAGGCGAGGATCTGCTCAAAATCGAAGCCTTCGATATTAGCCAGGGCGATGACCTCGCCGGTGCTGGCGTCGAGCAGCTCGTGCGGGTCGGAGCCACCGGGCAGCCAGCGGCCAAGGGTATAGTTTTCGAGGGTGGGCGTCATTTCTTTAGCTGTTAGCCGTTAGCTTGGTTGTCGATAGAATAAGCTTGAGCCAAACGCCAACAGCTAGTAGTCAGCAGTTAGTGGCCAAAAATCTACGCTCGCTCGATAATCACGGCGTAGCCCTGGCCCACGCCGATACACATGGTTATCAGCGCGTAGCGCTTCTGCTGGGCGTGCAGCTCGCGGGCGGCGGTAAGGAGCAGGCGGGCCCCGCTCATGCCCAGCGGGTGGCCCAGGGCGATGGCGCCGCCGTTGGGGTTGAGGCGCGGGTCGTCGTCGGCTAGTCCCAGGGCCCGAATGCAGGCGAGCGACTGCGCCGCGAAGGCTTCGTTCAGCTCGATAACATCGAGGTCCTGGAGCGTGAGGCCGGCTTTTTGAAGAGCCTGCTGGCTGGCCGGCACCGGGCCGATGCCCATGATGCGCGGCTCGACGCCGGCCACGCCCATCGCCACGATGCGGGCCAGGGGCGTGAGGCCGTGCTGCCGGATGCCGGCTTCGGAGGCCAGCAGCAGGGCGGCCGCGCCATCGTTGAGGCCCGAGGCGTTGCCGGCTGTCACGGTGCCGCCGGCGGGGCGGAAGGCCGGGCGCAGCCGGGCCAGCCCTTCGAGGGTGGTGTCGGCCTTGAGAAACTCGTCTTTGGCAAACAGCACGGGCTCGCCCTTGCGCTGCGGAATGGGCACGGGCACCATTTCGGCGGCCAGGCGGCCTCGTTGCTGGGCCGCGGCAGCTTTCTGCTGCGAGGCGAGCGCAAACCGATCCTGATCCTCCCGGCTGATGCCGTACTGGTCCACCAGGTTTTCGGCCGTTTCGCCCATGGCCTCGGTGCCGTAAAGCTCCGCCATCCTTGGGTTGATGAAGCGCCAGCCAAAGCTCGAATCGGCCAGTTGCGAATCGGTGCCGAAGCCTTTGCTGGGCTTCGATACCACGAGCGGCGCGCGGGTCATGCTCTCGACGCCCCCCGCCACGAACAAGTCGCCGTCGCCACTGTGAATGGCGCGGGCCGCCGCAATGCTCGCCGATAAGCCGCTCGCACAGAGCCGGTTCACGGTTTCGCCGGGCACGGTGGGCGGCAGGCCGGCGAGCAGCGCCGCCATGCGGGCCACGTTGCGGTTATCTTCGCCGGCCTGGTTGGCGCAGCCCAAAATGACGTCGGCCACGGCGGCCGGGTCGGCCGTGGGGTGGCGCCGCAGCAGCTCGCCGATAGGGAGCGCGGCGAGGTCGTCGGGGCGCACGGCGGCCAGCGAGCCGCCAAAATTGCCGATGGGCGTGCGCACGCCATCGATGATATATGCCTGATTCATCCTAAGCTAAGCGGCAATATTTTCCTGGCTGGTGCGGTAGGCCGTGCCCTTAAACAGGGCTAGTTGCAGGCCATCCTGGTTGCGGATGCGCACCTGGTACACGCCCACGCGGTGCTTGAGGCTTTCCTCGGTGGCTTCGAAAGCGAGGATGTCGCCGGGCCGGCCGGGCTCGAGGTAGTCGATGGTGACGGTGAGGCCCACGCTCTGGCGGCCGTGGGCGTTGCAGGCAATGGAGAACGCCGTGTCGGCGGCCGCAAACGCGACGCCGCCGTGCAGGATGCCGAAGCCATTGAGCATTTCGGGGCGCACCGGCAGGCGCAGGCGGCAGTAGCCCGGCCGCACTTCGTCGATAACGACGCCCAGCCACGCACTAAACGGGTCGCGGATACTAATCCAGTGCTGCACGGCAGCGGCGGTTTGGTTGGGTTCGGCAGGAGTCATGCGGGCAAAAAGGGTTGATTGGTCCGAGCGAGTCGCCGCAGCAGTGGGCTCGCCCGGTAGCGGTCTTCGTGGTACTCGTGGTAAAGGTCGTCGAGGGTGGCGAGCACCTGGGCCGGGCCCAGCTCGTCGGCCCAGGCCAGCAGGCCTTGGGGGTAGTTGACGCCGGTGGTCATGGCCAGCTCCAGGTCGGCCCGGGAGGCCACGCCCAGGTGCAGCGCGTCGGCGGCCTCGTTGATGAGCATGGCGAGTACGCGCTGCAAGATGCGGTTTCCCAGCTCTTTATCGCGGGTGGGCGCGGGCGACGCGGCGCCGGGCGCGTAGTCGTAAAAGCCGCGCCCGGCCTTGCGGCCGTAGTAGCCGGCCTCAAACAGCCGCCGCTGGGTGAAGGAAGGCCGGTAGCGCGGGTCGTAAAAAAAGGCCGTGAAGACCGACTCGGTGACGCGGTAGTTGACGTCGTGGCCGATAAAATCCATCAGCGCAAACGGCCCCATGCGAAAGCCGCCCAGCTCGGTCAGGGCCCAGTCGATGGTGGCGATGTCGGCGAGGCCTTCCTCCAGCAGGCGGATGGCCTCGCCATAAAAAGGCCGCGCCACGCGGTTGACGATAAAGCCGGGCGTGTCCTGGGCCAGCACCGGGCGCTTGCCCCAGCTGGCAACCAAAGCCCGCACCTCGTCGGCCAGCCCGGCGCGGGTTTGCACGGCCGGGATAATCTCGACCAGCGGCATAAGGGGTGCCGGGTTGAAAAAGTGGATGCCTACGAAGCGCTCGGGCCGCTGGCAAGCCGCCGCGATGGCCGTGATCGACAGCGACGATGTGTTGCTGGCCAGGAGGCAAGCGGCCGATACGACGGCCTCTACCTGCTTGAATACCTGCTGCTTCACGGCCAGGTCTTCCACAATGGCTTCGATGACGAGGTCGCAGTCGGCAAAGTCGGCCATTGTCGCCGTAGGGTGCAGGCGGGCGGCAGCCGCGTCGGCGGCTTCGCGGGTCAGCTTGCCCTTGTCGGCGAGCTTGGTGAGGCTAGCGGCAATGCTCGCCCCGGCGCGGTCGAGCGCGGCGGCGTTTTGGTCGAGCAGGTGCACCACGTGGCCCGCCGTAGCCGCCACCTGCGCAATGCCCGCGCCCATCGCGCCGCTGCCAATGATCCCGATGACCATGTTTAGTAATGATTAATGGGTTACTGATCAATGGGTAATGAATTGGATAAAGGTGGGTAGTAAGCGTTGGGCAGCTACTTCTCTCAGATGGCTATTCGTCATTAACCACCAACCATTAACCCTTATTCAGTTGCCGGTAAAGGTGGGTTGGCGTTTTTGCAGGAAAGCCGCGACGCCCTCGTGGTAGTCGGCGGTGTGGCTGGCGCGCAGCTGGTAGTCGCCCTCGGCGCGCAGCTGCTGGGCCACGTCGTGGCCAAACGAGCTACTGAGCAGCTGCTTAGTGTAGGCCAGCCCTTTGGTGGGCATGGCGGCCAGCTTGCGCGCCAGCACGGCTACCTCGTGGTCGAAGGTGTCGTCGGCGAATACGTTATAAATCATGCCCATTTGCTGGGCTTCGGCGGCGCCGACTTTGTCGCCGGTCAGCATGAGGGCGCTGGCCCGCTGCAAGCCCACCAAGCGGGGCAGAAAGTACGTGCCTCCGCTATCAGGCACCAAGCCTATCTTGCTGAAAGCCTGGATAAAAGCGGCCGATTCTTTGGCTACTACGAGGTCGCAGGCCAGCGCAAGGTTGGCGCCCGCACCGGCCGCCACGCCGTTTACGGCGGCAATTACCGGCTTGTCGAGCTCGCGGATGAGCAGGATAATCGGGTTATAGTGCCGCTCTATGATGTCGGCCAACTCAGGGCGATCGGGGCCGGTTAATTCAGCCAAATCCTGGCCCGCGCAAAACGCCCGCCCGGTGCCCGTGAGCACCACGGCCCGCACGCTGGCGTCGGCTTGGCACTCGCGCAGCCGCTGCTGCAAAGCCAGCGCCAGCGGCTTATTGACGCTGTTGAACACGTCGGGACGGTTGAAGGTCAGCGTGGCCACGCCATCGGCGAAAGAGTAAAGCAGGGCGGGGGAGTTGGGCATTTGGGGAAGAGTGGTTGGGTGGGTAAGCGCTTGATGAGCAGCTGCTAGGCGCTAGGCGTGGCACTTAAAGTAATCGAACGGCTCGCGGCAGTCGTCGCACTGGTAAAGTGCTTTGCAGGCCGTTGAGCCAAACTGGCTAACCAGGTGCGTGTGCCCGGACTTGCACAGCGGGCAGCGCACGGCCGTGGCTTCACCAAAAAGGTGGAGCGCGTGGCCGCTGGCCGTGCCGTCGATGGGCGGCGCAATGCCGTAGGCTGCGAGCTTCTCGCGGCCCGCCGGGCTCATCCAGTCGGTCGTCCAGGCCGGGCTGAGCTGGTTGTGAATGGTGAGAGTAGCGTAGCCCTCGGCCAGCAGGCGCAGCCGGATGTCGGTGGCGATGGTATTCATGGCCGGGCAGCCCGAATACGTGGGCGTGATGTTAAGGGTAATATGCTCCCCATCAATAGCGAGCGAGCGCACAATGCCCAGGTCCAGGATGCTGAGCACCGGCACTTCGGGGTCGCTTACGTCCGCCAGCAGCTGCCAGATCTTCTGAGCGGTTGGCTGCGAGCTATTAGCCGTGAGCTTACTGTCCATTGGTTCTTTTATTTATTGAAAAGGCTAATAGTTAACAGCTATCAGCCAATAGCTTACCCCAAGTTACCACGTCAGGCCCGGGTAGGTGCGCTGGACGTATTGAAGCTCGGCCAGCAGGTAGCCCAGGTGCTCGGAGTGGCGGCCCAGCTTGCCGCCCGGCTGGGCAAAGGCCCCGGTAGGCACGGGCAGCGTGGCTTCGCCAAACACGTGGGCCACGTAGGCGGCGGCCTGGGCCTGAACGGCCGCGTAGTCGGGCACCAGGCCGGCGGCTTGCAGGCCCAGCTCAAGCTCGGTGGGGGCGGTGAGCTCGGCGGCGTAGCGCCACAGGGTACGCAGGGCCTTTTCGAGGCGCTGGCGACTCTCAACGGTGCCGTCGCCGAAGCGGATAACCCACTCGGCGCTCCACTTGCGGTGGTAGGCAGCTTCTTTAAGCGCCTTCTCGGCGATGGCGGCCAGCCGCTCGTCGGGCCCCGCTTTTAAGCAGCTAAGCAGCTCGTAGTGAAATACATCGAACAAAAATTGTCGCAGTACGGTGTGGGCAAAGTCGCCGTTGGGCTGCTCCACCAGCAGTGGGTTGCGGTACTCCACGGCGGTGCGCAGGTAAGCCAGGTCGTCTTCGGTGCGGCCCTGGCCCTCGAGCTCGGCGGCGTACTGGTAGTAGCTGCGGGCCTCGCCCAGCAGGTCGAGGGCGATGTTGGCCAGCGCCAAATCCTGCTCCAGGATGGGGCCGTGCCCGCACCATTCGGAGAGGCGGTGCGCCAGGATGAGGCTCGTGTCAGCGAGCTGCACCACGTACTGAAATAGCTGGTGCCGCAGGCCGGCCGGGTAGGGGAGTGTGGCACCGTGGGCGGGTGAAAGGTCAGGCAGGGCCATCGGGCTTACATGTGTTTGATGGAGTCCGGCACGTCGTAGAACGTGGGGTGCCGGTACACTTTGTCGGCCGCGGGGTCGAAAAATTCGGTGGCCTCGTCGGGGTTCGACGCGTGAATGTGCCGCGACTCCACGACCCAGATGCTCACGCCTTCGAGGCGGCGCGTGTACACGTCGCGGGCGTTTTGCACGGCCATCGCCGCGTCGGCGGCGTGCAGGCTACCCACGTGCTTGTGGTCGAGCCCCTGCTTGCTGCGGATGAAGACCTCCCAGAGGGGCCATTCAGAGTTAGTCATGTTTTTAGCTGTTAGCGGCGGCGGCCGCGCGGGCCTGGCGCTTGGCGGCGTGGGCCAGCGCGGCCTCGCGCACCCAGGCGCCTTCTTCGTGGGCTTGCACGCGGGCTTGCAGGCGGTCGTGGTTGCAGAGGCCGTTGCCTTTCACCACGCTCCAGAATTCCTCCCAGTTCACCTCGCCAAAGTCGTAGGCCTGGCGCTCCTCGTTCCAGTGCACGGCGGGGTCGGGCACGGTCAGGCCCAAGAACTCGGCCTGGGGCACCATCATATCCACGAATTTTTGGCGCAGCTCGTCGTTGGTGAAGCGCTTGATGCGCCAGTTCATCGACTGCTCGGTATTGGGCGACTCGGCGTCTTTGGGGCCAAACATCATGAGCGTGGGCCACCACCAGCGGTTGAAGGCTTCCTGGGCCATCTCCTTCTGCACGGGGGCGCCCTCGCAGAGCGTCTGCATAATTTCGAAGCCCTGGCGCTGGTGAAAGCTTTCTTCCTTGCACACCCGCACCATGGCCCGGGCGTAGGGCCCGTACGAGGTGCGGCAGAGCGGCACCTGGTTGAGGATGGCGGCGCCATCGACGAGCCAGCCCACGCAGCCCATGTCGGCCCAGCTCAGGGTGGGGTAGTTGAAAATGCTGCTGTACTTGGCCTTGCCCGCGTGCAGGTCGGCGAGCATCTGGTCGCGGCTCGCGCCCAGCGTTTCGGCGGCGCTGTAGAGGTAGAGGCCGTGGCCCGCCTCATCCTGTACCTTGGCCAGCAAGATGGCCTTACGCTTGAGCGAAGGCGCCCGCGTAATCCAGTTGCCTTCGGGCAGCATGCCCACCAGCTCGGAGTGCGCGTGCTGCGAAATCTGCCGAATAAGCGTCTTGCGGTACGCCTCGGGCATCCAATCCTTGGGCTCGATGCGGATGTCGGCGTCGATGCGCACCTGAAACTGGGCTTCCGGGGTGAGGGTTTCCATGAGAAAGCAACGAAGACTAACAAGCGTTAGTTTGCAAAGAAACGAAAGAAAGGGGGATTACTTCGCAGAGCCGCGCTGCTAAACGTTTACACCTGCACCAACTCGTCATCCAGCACGTCGTGCACGTAGAGCATTTTCACCAGCACTACCAGGATGGCCATGATGGGCGTGGCCAGGGTGAGGCCCAGCAGGCCGGTAAAGGCCCCAATAATGAGCTGCCCACTGAGGATGAGCGCGGGTGGCAGCGAGATAAGGCGCTGCTGCACTACCGGCGAAACGGCCGAGCTTTCCAGCGTTTGCACGGCCAGGTACAGCAGCACGACGTGCAGCGCCTGCGGCGGCCCGCCGTGCACGAAGGCCAGCAGCACGGCGGGCACCATCGAGATGACCGGCCCGATGTTGGGAATAAACGTGACCAACCCCGCAAACAGCCCCAGCACCACGCCCAGGGGCATGCCGAGCCACGTCAGGACCAGCCACGTGAGCACGCCCACGAACAGCATCGACACCAGCCGGCCCAGCACCCACTTCACCAGCGTATCGCTGATTTTATTGAGCACCTCGTGGGCCCGCGGCCGGCCGGGCTTAGGCACCAGCATCACCAGCCCGGCGCGGTACACCTGGGGCTGCAAAGCCAGAAACAAGGCCAGAAAGACAATGACGTAGCCATCGGCCACCACGCTGAGGGTGGTGGAAAAGATGCCCGTGGCCCGGCCCAGCCACTCCGAGGTGCCGCCCATTACCTTGGTGTAGTCGAGGTTTTCGCGGGCCAGCCACTGGCCCCACTCGGTCCCCGCGATGCGCGCCTGCACGTTGTGGACGGCCTGCGGTAGCTGCTGCTGCAAGTCGTTGACCTGCTCGGCGATGCGGGCCGAAAATAGCCAGCCCATGCCGCCCAGCCCCGCTACTACCAGCAGCGTCACCAGCAGCAGCCCCAGGCCGGCCGGCAGCCCCGTGCGGCGATGCAGCCAGTCGCCGCCCGCCCGCAGCGGCAGCGCGATAAGCAGCGCCGCCAGCACCCGTAGCCACACGCTAAACGCCAGCCCCAGCAGCCCCACCATCCCCAGCAATAGCAGGGCGAGCCCCACTGCCACCACGACGCGCCAGACGTAGGCAGTGGGCGAAATACCAGTAGAAAGCGGGGACTGCTCCATAAAAGCTAGCGGCGGGTAAGTTGGTCGCCGGGCCTGACTGCGTACGGGCAAACTGCCCCCGCGGCTGTGTAAGGCCGCCGGGGCTGGCGCGCGGCAGCGGATACTTACTGGTCGAAATCGACCACGACGGCCGGCGTGGTGGGCCGGGCCTGGCAAGTGAGCACGTAACCCTGGGCGACTTCCTTTTCAGAAAGCGAATAGTTGACGTCCATGGCGGCGGTGCCCTCGGTGACGCGGGCGCGGCAGGTGCTGCACATGCCGTTTTTGCACGAGTAGGGCGCGTCGAGGCCGGCGGCCAGGGCCGCGTCGAGCACCGTATCGCCGTAGTACGACATATCGAGCAGGTAGCCGCGGCCGTCGAGGCGCAGGGTTACCCGGCTTTTCTGGTCGTCTTCGCCCGGCGGGCGGTGGGCGGCGAGCTGGCCAGCTGCGCCAGTAGCCGAAGCAAATAGCTCGTAGTGAATCTTATCGGCCGCCACGCCGGCGGCCGTCAGGGCCTGTTTCACGCCGAGGATCATCGCTTCGGGGCCGCAGACAAATGCCTCGTCCAGCTGGCTGGCCGGGATGAGATGGGTGAGAAACTGCGTGGCTTTCGGCTGGTCGAGGCGCCCAAAAAACAGGTCGCTTTCGCCCTGCTCGCGGCTGAGCACGTGGTACACGCTCAGGCGGCCCAAGAACTTATTTTTCAGCCCGTCAATGCGTTCCTTGAAAATAATCGAGTTGCGGCCCCGGTTGCCGTACACCAGGTACACGTGGCTGGCCGGCTCGGTGAGCAGCACGGTGCGGGCAATGCTGAGCAGGGGCGTGATGCCGCTGCCGGCCGCAAACAGCGCGTAGCGCTTGGCCTGCCCAGGGTGCAGCGTGGGCGTGAAGCGGCCCTGCGGCGGCAGCACGTCGAGGGTGTCGCCGGGGCGCAGGCCATCGGCCACGGCCAGGGTCGAAAAGCGCCCGCCGGGTACTTGCTTGATGGCCACGCGCCACTCGTCGTCGAGCGGGCTGCTGCACAGCGAGTAGCTGCGGCGCAGCTCCTCGCCCCGATGCTCGCGGCGCAGGGTGAGGTACTGGCCGGGCGCGTAGCGAAAGGTTTCGCGCAGGGCAGCCGGTACCTCGAAGGCCAGCGACACGCAGTCGGGCGTTTCGCGGGTAATGCTCTTGATGGTTAATTTATGGAAGCGGCTCATCTACCGTTGGTGGTTCGAGTATAAAACGCCGGCCAGGCGAGGTTGTTAAGGTTTACGGCCCGCGGCTCAATTTACCGCCTTCCCTGCGGGGTAGCTGGCCGCCCAGCAAACAAAGATAAACAAATGGCTCACGCTGAGCTTCGTATAGAATAACCCGACAGTAAAAATTTTATTGCTTCTGATTTTCTGGGCGCTAGGTAAGCTTCAGTCCGCTCATTGGCGCAGGCTGCGCCCGCAACAGCGTCACCCGCCGGGTGGTCAACTTAGGTTGCCCCCGGAGTTAGGGCACGAACCCGGGCGAATAACCGATTTTGAAATATATGGGTGCGTACTGCACCTTTACACAATACTGAGCAACTAAAGGTGGTTCTTGAGGAGCTAAACACCTTATCTTACGGTCTTGGTACTGCTTTACCAGCGCCGCTCGCTGGCAGTAATTAATTAGGTTTTACGTTATAGCAGGTACTAGTATATGGGTGTTTTTACGCTAAAGCGAGAAAATACTAGGTTTTTTTGGGGAGCGTGCGGGCTGATTTGCAGTGCGGGGCTCTTGGCGCCGCGGGTGGCGCTGGGCCAAGCGCGCGCTGTGGTGCAGGGTAGCGTGACCACCCTGGCGCAAGCGCCGGTGGAATTTGCAACTTTGACGCTGCACCGGGCGGCCGACTCGGTGGTGGTAAAAACGGAGTTTAGCGACGCGCAGGGCGGGTACCGCCTCGAAGCCAAGGCCGGGGGGAGCTACCGCGTGTCGGCGGTGCAGCTAGGCTTTGGGCGCTCCTGGAGCCCGGTGTTTGAGCTGCCGGCGGCGGGCCTCCAGCTGCCCACCATCGTGCTGCTGGCCAGCCAGGCCACGGCCCTGAAGGAAGTGAGCATCGTGGCCCGCCAGCCCGTGTTGGAGCACCGGGCCGACCGTACCGTAGTCAACGTGGCCGACAGTCCGCTGAGCGCCGGCACCACCACGTTCGACGTACTGGGCCGGGCCCCCGGCGTCACCACCGACGCCGGCGACAACCTGGCCCTGCGTGGGCGCCAGGGGCTGTTGGTGGTGGTCGATGGCAAGCGCGTGCCGCTCACCGGCCCGGCCCTGGCCGACTACCTGCGCGCGCTGCCCGCCGAGCAGGTGCAAAGCGTGGAGCTGATCACCAACCCGCCCGCCAGCTACGACGCCCAGGGTGGGGCGGGAGTTATCGCCATCAACCTCAAGAAAGACCAGCGCCTGGGTACCAACGGCACGGCCAATGCCAGCTACGGCCGCGGGGAGTTTGGCAAGTTTGCGGGCGGCCTGGCTCTCAACCACCGGGGCCAGCACGTCAATCTCTACGGCACCTACGCCTACTCCGACCGCCAGGGCTTCACGCGGTTCGACTTCAGCCGGCAGTTTGTAGCTGGCCCGCAGCAGGTGGGGGGCAGCAGCCAGGTGTACACCGACCAGCGCACCGACCCGCGCGCACACAGCGGCAAAGTAGGGCTGGACGTGTCGCTCTCCCAGCGCACGCAGCTGGGAGCGGCGCTCACGGGGCTGGCCAGCGCCAATGCCACGAGCGCCGCCAGCAACACCCAGCTTTTTGATGCGCAGGGCGCGCCCACCAGCCGCTACTCGGCCGCCGTAGGGCAGGCTATTCGGCGGCCCAGCGGCAGCGCCAACCTCAATTTCCGACACGCCTTTGCCGACTCGGCCACGGCCCGCTCGCTGAGCGCCGATGCCGACTACGCCCGCTACCACACTACCCGGCTGCTCGACCTGCACACGTATTACGAGGCCCCGGCTCAGCCCGCCAACCTGCTCACCGGCGATCAGCGCAGTGACTTATCCATCGGGGCGGCCAAGGTCGACTACAGCCAGCCCTTGCCCCACCGGGCGCGCCTCGAAGCCGGGGCCAAGGTCACGCAAGTAGTGTCGGATAATACCGTGGCGTTTGCCAATACTGTCGATGGCGTGACCACGCCGGCCGCGGCGATCTCCGGCCAGTTTACGTACCGCGAAAACGTGAATGCGGCGTACGCCAGCCTGCGCGGCGCGCGCGCCCGTACCACGCTGCAAGTAGGCCTGCGCGCCGAGCAAACCAACACCCGGACCGAGCAGGCGGGCGTGACCCTGCGCGAGCGGCACTACCTCCAGCTGTTTCCGAGCGCCCAGCTGGCGCGCACCCTCAGCGAGCGCCACGCGCTGGCCGTGCTGGTGGCCCGGCGCGTCGATCGGCCCAGCTACGGGCAGGTAAACCCGCTGCGGGCCTACCTCGACCCCACCTCGTACAGCGCCGGCAACCCCAACCTGGTGGCCGCAACTACCTACAGCTTCGAGGTGAGCCATACGTACCGCCAGAAATTTACGACGGCCCTGGCCTACGCCCGCACCGACCAGCCGATTCAGCCCGTGACGCTGCCCTCGCCCGATGGCGGGGGCGTGGTAGTCAACCAGCCCATCAACCTCAGCACCGAGCACTTTTATACGCTCACGCTCACGGCCCCGCTCGAAATCACGAAGTGGTGGACGCTCTACGCCAATGGGCTAGCCTACTACAACCGCTTTGTGGGCACCGTCAACGGCACGACCACCGACCGGGGCCGGGTGGCGTTTAACCTGACGGCCAACAGCAGCTTTACGCTGCCCGGCGGCTGGACGGCCGAGCTCAATGGCCTGTATGAGTCGCGGCAAGTGTCTAATTTTGAAGATATTCAGCATCTGGGCCAGGTAGCGGCCGGCTTCCAGAAAAACGTGTGGGGCAAGCAGGGGACTTTCCGCCTCAATTTCGCCGACATTTTCTATACCACGCCGCTGCGCGTCACGACGACTTACAACAACTTTACGGAGTACCGCTTCACGCGCCAAGATTCGCGGGTGGTCACGGCGGCCTTCACTTACCGCTTTGGCAATAGCAAAGTAGCCGCCGCCCGCCGCCGGGCCGCCGGCGCCGAGGATGAGCTGCGCCGCGCCGGGGGGGGGCAGTAGGCTAGCCGGCACGGCCCCGGCTAGCTCACCGGTTATTTTCTACTACCTGGAGGCGGATATTCTGGATTTCCATGCTGTCGAGCGGTTTGTGAATTAAACCGACTACCAGCTTAAACTCCTTGGAACGCGCCGTGTCGTAGGGCGCCAGCGAGGAAGTAAGGATGTAGATGCGGCAGCGCCCAAGCAGTAGCTGCTCGTGGGGGCGCAACGCCTCCAAAAAATCCCAGCCACTCATGATGGGCATGTTCAAGTCCAGGAAAATGACTGCGGGCAGCTCGTCGGGCGCTAGCTGTAGCAGGTGGCCCAGGGCCTCCTGGGAGGAGTGAAAAGAGAGAATCGGGTTGGCAAAGCCTTCTTGGCGCAGCAATTTCTCAGTCAGAAAGACGCTGATGGAATCGTCATCAATGAGGAGCGTATTCATTCTAGCCTATAAAAAAATAAGTAAGCATTCTGGCAATTTTACCGTAGCGCCCTGTTCGTAGTGGCCCGGTGGCTGGCCGGAGGCCGCCCCGCCGCCTGGGTTATTATCGTTCTTTATCTGGTTCTTGCTCGGTATTTTCACCAGCTTTGACGAAGGTAAGCAGTTGGGGTGTTTTGGCAAGATACTGGGTGAGCTAACCCCATTTTATAGGCCTGACCGCCCCGCGCTCACTCGGCCAGAAAAATGAAAAACAGGGGCTAAGCCGTGGGTTGCGGCTACATGCATAAGTACTCGTAATAAATTATTTATATGTAATATTTCTGCTATCCCGGGGGCGGATTGTCCCAGGCGTTGGGCAAGAGAGTAGTCGCGCGGGCGCAGGAGCCGCTGCCGGCGCACCCGATCGTTCCTGCGCGCTTGCCCAAGGAGCCCGTCTCATCTTAGCGCCGCCCCGCCCATATCGCAGGCTTGGGCAGTGGCCTCTACCTAGGCAAGCGCAACGTCGAAAATGCAGGGGGTGATCGTAGGTGCCGCGCCAGTTGGCAGGGGCTCCACGCACCCTATTTACGGCAAGCCCGGCGGGCCTTATAGTCGACGTTAATTTTTAATCCGTTAATTTACGAGCGCATCCCCAGGGCCCGCGTTCAGTCGGACGACGCGGGTCCGACGGCTTTTATTTATTTATTTTCCCTGGTTCGTCATGATTCGTTCCGTTTTTGCGGCCACTGGCAGCTATCTGCCCGAGACTATCGTGCGTAACCAAGACTTTGCCGCCGCACGCTTTTTTACCAAGGAGGGGGAGGCTATTAACACGGCCCCGGCTACCATCGTGGAGCGGTTTCTGGCCATTACGGGCATTGCGGAGCGGCGCTATGCCGCGCCCGGCCACTGCGCCTCCGACCTGGGCACGCTGGCGGCCCAGGCCGCGCTGGCTAGCTCCGGCATCGACCCCGAGACGCTCGATTACCTCATCGTGGCGCACAATTTTGGTGATGTGGCTTCCGGCAGCAACCGCTCGGAGCTGGTGCCTTCGCTGGCAGCCCGTATCAAGGCCCGGCTCGGCATTCAAAACCCCAATTGCGTGGCCTACGACCTGGCCTTTGGCTGCCCGGGCTGGCTAGAGGGCATAGTGCAGGCCAATTACTACATCCGCTCGGGCGATGCCCGGCGCTGCCTGGTCGTGGGCACCGAAACCCTCTCGCGCATCATCGACCCGGCCGACCGCGACGCCATGCTCTTTAGCGACGGTAGCGGGGCCGTGATCCTGGAAGCCAGCGCAGCCACCGGGGCCGGCATTCTGGCCCACCACACCCAGACGCACGCCCTCGACTACGTCGACCTGTTGAATATGGGCCCGTCGTACGCCCCGGAGCAGGCCACTAGCCCCGATTTATTTATGAAAATGAACGGCCGCAAGCTCTACGAGTTTGCCTTGCAGCAAGTACCGCTGGTCGTCAAAACCGCCCTCGACAAGGCCGGCGTGCCGCTCACCCAGATCAAGAAGGTCTTGATCCACCAGGCCAACGAGAAGATGGACGTCGCCATCCTCGAGCGCCTCTTTAAGCTCTGCGGCGAGGCTAGCCCCAACCTGGCGCTGATGCCCATGACTATCGGCTGGCTCGGCAACAGCTCGGTGGCGACCATCCCCACGCTGCTCGACCTGCTACTCAAGGGCCAGCTGGCCGACCACGCCCTCGTGCCCGGCGATACCGTGGTGCTGGCGTCGGTGGGGGCTGGCATGAGCATCAATGCGGTGGTGTACCAATTCTAAAGCCGGATCGGTAAATAGCTCCTCTTCGCTGGCTGACCTTGTCACGAAGAGGATTGCGCGTCGAGAATATGAAATTTACGGGTCAGTAAGGACGCGAGGTCTTGCCCAAACTCGGGGAGCCGGTTAAAGAAGTCGAGCACGGCCGTGCGAAACTAGTGTTTAGTGCGGTAAAAGGTGGTGTTGATAATCTTCTGCCGCGGATACTTCCAGAAGCGCTCAATCAGGTTCAGATTAGGCGAGTAGGGCGGCAGAAACACCTGGACGAGCGGCTTGTCGGCCAGCTATTGGCGCAGGTCCTTGTTTTTGTAGTATCGAGCGTTGTCACAGATTACTCTACCCTACTAAAAACGGGGCATAAAAACGGGAAGGCTCGACCTTTGGAGT
>CAZERY010000050.1:0-17484 GCA_964514915.1 uncultured Hymenobacter sp. | reverse complement strand
AGGTGCTCGAAGGCCCCATGCTGGCGCTGCTGGCCAAGGTGCCCAAGTTTATCCTTATTGGCGACCACCGCCAGCTGCCCGCCGTGGTGGCCCAGGAGCCCGAGGCCAGCGCCATCGCGCCCGCCGTGGCCGAGCTGCTGCGCCAGGAGCTGGGCCTCACCAACCTGCGCAACTCGTACTTCGAGCGCCTGTTTCGGCGGGCCGAGGCGCACTGGCCGCACGCCCACGGCACGCTGGCCGACCAGTACCGCATGCACCAGGACCTGGCCGCGCTCGTCAACGAAGACTTCTACGAGGGCCAGCTGCGCTGCCCTATGCTGTGGCAGCACGAGCCGCTGGCCCGCTCCACCTGGCCCGCCCCGGCCGATGCGTTTCTGGAAAAAGTGCGCAATGAGCGCCTGGTATTCGTGCCCACCCGCCGCCAGCCCGAAGATTTATCCATGAAAGAATCGGCGCAGGAAGCCGAGCTGGCGGCCCGCGCCGCGGCCTGCGTGGCCCAGGGCTACGGCCGCAACTTCAACCCCGAAACCACGCTGGGCATCATCGCCAGCTACCGCAACCAGGCTGCCCGCATCCGGGCTCGGCTGGCCCAGCTGGCCGGCGAGCTCGACCTGCCCACCTTGCTGCAAATCAGCGTCGATACCGTGGAGCGCTACCAGGGCTCGCAGCGCGACGTGATCATCGTAAGCTTCTGCTGCCACCACGAGCACCAGATCGAGCTTATGGTATCGCCCGACGAAACGGGCCAGGTCGACCGCAAGCTCAACGTGGCCCTCACCCGGGCGCGCCAGCAGCTTATCCTGCTGGGCAATGAGCAGGTTTTGAGCCGCGCCCCGCACCACGCCGCGCTGTTGCGGCGGGTAGGGGCTAGCCTGGCGAGTTAGCCCGTTACAAGAACCTGTCAAAGGAACGTCATTTGAGCTTGTCAAAGCATCTTGATTGAACGGTATCAAACGACCCTGCCAAGATGCTTCGGCAAACTCAGTATGATGTTCTTTTGGGGTTGACTGTACTATTCGCAAAAAGCCTCTTCTACAAGAAGTAGAGCAGGCTTTTTGCCTTTAAAATAGTGTGTAGCCCAGCAAGAGTAAGCCGCTAGCACTCATGCTGCAGCACTAGCTGCCTACTGCCAGCCGCGCACCGTATGCCCGCCGTAAATGCCGCGATTAATGGCCGGTGAGAAGATGCCGTAGGGAAAGGCATCGTCCAGCGCGCTGGCCTCGTCCAGGGCCCGCAGCTGCTCGGGGGTAAGCGATAAGTCGAGCGCGGCGATACTATCAGCCAGCTGCTCGGCTTTGCTGGCCCCCACGATGGGCGCCACCACGCCGGGTTGCGCCAGCACCCAGGCTAGTGCCACCTGCGCCAGTGGGCGCTCGGCCGGCGTAGCCACGGCGCGCAGGGCGTCGAGTATGCGCCAGTTGCGGTCCGTAAAGAGTGTGTTGCCAAATGGGTTGGGGCCGCTGAGCCGGCCTTCACCCGTGGCCCCCGTCTCGGCGCGTTGGTATTTGCCCGCCAAGAAACCAGCTGCTAGCGGGCTCCACGGCGTGATACTGAGGCCACCCTCGCGGGCGGCGGGCACGTGCTCGCGCTCGATGCTGCGCTCCACGAGCGAGTAGGCGAGCTGCAAGGCAATAGGCCCCGGCACGGCATGGGCCGCGGCCAGCGTGGCGGCCTTAGTGGCATACCAGGCGGGCATGTCCGAAAAGCCAAAATAGCGGATTTTACCGGCCCGTACCAGATCGCCAAGCGTTTGCAGCACTTCCTCCACGGGCGTTAACGTATCCCAGACGTGCAGCCAGTAGAGGTCAACGTAGTCGGTTTTGAGGCGGCGCAGCGAGCCTTCGAGCGCCCGGTAGATATTCTTGCGGCCGTTGCCCCCGGCGTTGGGGTTGCCCGGCTGGCCGCTAAAGCCAAACTTGGTGGCGAGCACCAGCTGGTCGCGCAGCTGGCGGCCGGCCACGTACTGGCCTACCAGCTCCTCGCTGCGCCCACCGGCGTACACATCGGCGGTATCAATAAAATTGCCGCCCGCGTCGACATACGCATTAAAAATAGCCGCCGACACCTCGTCGGGCGAGCCCCAGCGCGGGGTGCCAAACGTCATGGTGCCCAAGCTGAGCGGGCTCACTACCAGGCCAGAGCGGCCCAGGGTACGAAAGTTAGTCAGGCTCATACAGAAGAAGTTATGGAAATAAATAAGAGGCTAGCCGGTAGGCTGGTAAGTACTGCGCAAGCTACGTGACCCGCCGACTAGGGCCCTGGCCCGCGGTAAGCCTAGAAGCCAGCCGGGTACGCCGCGCCCACCGGCCCGCCGACGGGCACAATGGCTGCCAGGTCGGCTAGCTCGGTCGGGGTGAGGGTGAGGCTGGCGGCGGCTACGTTGGCTTCGAGGTATTTGCGGCGCTTGGTGCCCGGAATGGCGACCACGTCTTGCGCCAGTACCCAGGCTAGGGCCAGCTGGGCGGCGGTCACGCCCTTGGCCGCGGCCAGCGTTTGCAGCTTCTCCACTAAGGTTAGGTTTTGGTAGAAGTTTTCGCCCTGGTAGCGCGGGAAAAAGCGCCGCGAGTCGTTGGGCTCAAAGTCATCCGGCGTCTTGATCTCGCCCGATAAAAAGCCCCGGCCCAGCGGCGAATACCCCACGAAGCCAATGCCTAGCTCGCGGGTGGCTTGCAGCACGCCGGTTGCTTCCACGCCACGGTCGAAGAGCGAATACTCAGTTTGCAGGGTCGTAATGGGGTGCACCGCGTGGGCTCGGCGCAGAATGTCGGCCGGCACCTCGCTCAGGCCCAGGTAGCGGACTTTGCCCTCTTCGACGAGGCGGCTCATGGTGCCCACCGTGTCTTCAATGGGTGTGTTGGGGTCGAGGCGGTGCAGGTAATAGAGGTCAAGGTAATCGGTGCCCAGGTTGCGTAGTGAGCGCTCAACAGACTTGCGCACGTAGGTGGGCTGGCCATTGAGCTGGCCGGTAAACTGCCCGGCATCATCGACTTCAAAGCCAAACTTGGTAGCTAAGACAACCTCACCGCGCCGGCCGGCAATGGCCCGGCCCACGAGCTGCTCGTTGAACAGGGGGCCGTACAGGTCGGCCGTATCCAGAAAATTGATGCCTACTTCCAACGCTTGGTGCAGGGTAGCCAGGCTTTCGGCTTCGTCGGCTGCCCCGTACACACTCATCCCGTTAACGCCCCCAGTCATGCCCATGCAGCCCAGGCCTTCGATGGGTACCTCCAGTCCCTGGCTGCCCAGGGCTACGCGCTTGATGGTATTCATATCGGAAAAGAAGAAAATGAAAAGGAGTGAGTTACCTGACAAAGGTCCCGTCAATCCTACCCACCTACTAAGCGACTAGCAAGCGCTAAGTTGTACTCTTCAAATAATTGCTACCGCTCGGCGGGGACCAGCGGCAGTTCGGCCACCTGATGCCGGAAGGCATTAGGCGAAGTACCCGCGTGCTTGCGAAAAAAGTGGTTGAAATACGTGGGATCAGCAAACGCCAGGCTGTCGGCAATAGCGGCAATGGGCCAATCGGTGTGGCGCAGCAGCGCTTTGGCTTCCTGGGCTACGCGCGTGGTCAGGTGGGCGCTGGTCGTGCGGCCGGTCACCTCACGCAGCACCCGGTTGAGGTGGTTGGGGTGTACGGCCAGCTGCGCGGCAAAGGCTTCGGCCGTACTCAGGCGTAGGGGCAGTTGGGGCGACTGAATGGGAAACTGCTGCCCTAGCAGCTGCACAAATTGCGCGGCCAGCCGGCTAGCCGCCGTAGCGTGCACTAGCGGCGGGGGCGCGGGCTGTAGGCGGAGCGCTTCGTGCAGCACTAGCTGCACCTGAGTCCGCAGTAGGTCGAGCTGGTGGCGATAGGGAGTGGCCAGCGCGGCGAGCATCTGCCGAAATAGGTAGCTGAACGCCGTGGCCTGGTCTGGGGTAAGGGGCAGCATGGGGCTGGCCCCCAGCTGAAACAAGGGCGACTCTTGCAGGAGCGCTGAAGAACCCGCGGCGTGCAAAAAATCAGCCGTAAACAAGCAGAAAAAGCCCGTAAGAGGTGTCAGTCCCTGGCACGAATAGGGCAGCAGCGGGTTATACAAAACCAGCGCCGGGCCAGTGAGCACGTGCGTTTCACCGCCGTAGGAAAGTTGATTCGTGCCGCTCAAATACAGCGTTATTTTGTAAAAATCGCGGCGACTAAACGGCAGCGGCTCCGTGCTGGCCGCCGCCTCAATGGCGTACGCGTTGAATTGCTGCGGCGCATCGGGCAGGTAAGCCTGGTAAAAATCGGGGAGTGACTCGCTGGTGGGCATGGGCAAAAAGGCGTCGAACGGAACGGGCCGGCTAAGCTGCCCCGCAGTGGGAGCGCTTAGCCGGCCCTTAAATAACCGCGGAAAGGCTAGTAAGTACGAAGTAAAAAATGGCTGAGCTACGCGGGCTAGCCTACAGCTCCCGCACCCAAATGTTGCGGTAGCTGTCGGGCTCGCTCTTGTCGCCGTGCGCTTGCAGCTTGATGGGCGCCGGGCCGGCCTTTTGGCCCTCGTAGCTCGGTGGGCCAATATAGCGGGTGGGGCCCGCTAGCTCCACGTTGTTTTGCACCAATACGCCGTTGAAGAAGACCGTGACGCGGGCGGGCGTTTGCACGGCGCCATCGGCTTTGAAGGTGGGCGCCGTCCACACCACGTCGTACGACTGCCACTCGCCGGGCTTGCGGGTAGGGTTGGCTAGTGGAATACGCTGCTTGTAGATGCTGCCCGCCAGGCCATTCACGTACGTTTTGCTGTTGTACGAATCCAGAATTTGCAGCTCGTAGCCCAGGTCGCCCTTGCCCAGCGACGCCAGAAACACGCCGCTGTTGCCGCGGGCCTGGCCCGTGCCCGTGATGTTGGCCGGCACGCGCCACTCAAGGTGCAGCTGGTAGTTGGTGAAGGCTTTTTTGGTTTCGATGTTGCCGGTAGCCTTGTCAACGGTCAGAATGCCGCCGGCTACTTTCCACTTGGCGGGGGCGCTGCGGTCGTCGGCCGTTACCCATTGGCTCAGGTCTTTGCCGTCAAATAATACGAGCGCATCTGAGGGCGGCGGGGCTAGGTTGGGGCTAGCCACCACCGCTTTGGGCACGGGCTCATACACTTCAGTATCCTCGGGCTTGGCCGTTTGCTGGGCGTGGGCCAGGGTAAACGTGCCGGCCACGAAAGCAGCAGCAAGAAGGGGAAACTTCATAAGGTGAAAAAAGCAGGGTGGGAGGTGCTACTATTAAACGTGGCGCTAAAAGCTGAGCAATAGCTCCTTATTACACATCGCAAAGGCGCACGGCCTGCCGCAGCGAAGCCAGCTTATCAGCTTGGCGCGGCATGAATTCCTGGGCCACAAAGCCCTGAAAACCGGTGGCCTTGATGGCGCGCATAATGGCCGGGTAGTTCAGTTCCTGGGTATCGTCGAGCTCGTGGCGGCCGGGCACGCCCGCCGTGTGGTAGTGCGCAATGTAGGCGTGGTTGTCGGTGATGGTTTGGATGACGTTGCCCTCGTCAATCTGCATGTGGTAGATGTCGTAGAGCAGTTTAAAGTGCTCCGAGCCTAGCTTCTTGGCGAGCTCGACGCCCCAGCTGGTACGATCGCACTGGTAGTCGTGGTGGTCAACTTTGCTGTTGAGCAGCTCCATTACCAGCACCACTTTGTGCTGGGCGGCCAGGGCTACGAGCGGTTGTAAGCCGCGCACGCAATTAGCCCAGCCCACCTCGTCGGTCATGCCGCGGCGGCTACCGCTAAAGCAAATCAGGTTGGTGTAGCCCGCCTGAGCCACCAGCGGAATCATGGCGCTGTACTGCTTTTGCAGCTGCGCGTGAAACCGCGGGTCGTTGAAGCCGTCGGTCAGGTTGATCTCGGCGCCGTTGCACATGGGCGAGTCCAGGCCATGCTTTTTGAGCGTCGGCCAGTCGGCCGGCCCTACCAGGTCAATGCCTTTAATACCCATTTGCTTAACGGCTACGCACAGCTGATCCAAGGGCATATCCTGAAAGCACCAGCGGCACACCGACTGCTTCAAGTTGTTTAGCAGCGGGGCCTCGGGGGCAGGCGCGGGAGTGGGCTGCTCGGTCATATGGTGGGCGCTGGCTAGCCCGAGCGTACCCACCGTGGCGGTGCTGGTGAGCAAGCCCTTGAGGGCGGCGCGGCGGTTCCAGGTAGTCATAAAAAAGGGCGGCTAGCCGGCAGCTAGGGTAGAAGTTTCGCCGTAAGCCAGCGTGGCCTCGGTCGTGGCGGGTACGCGGGTGCGCTCCCGAAACAACAGCAAAAACAACGCGAGCACCACCGCCGCAATGCCCGCCGGTATCAGCCAAATCATGCGCCAGTTGTGGGCGCCGTCGGCCAGCTGGTAGGTGTCAAAAATGCGGCCCGACAGCAGCGTGCCAATGAGCATGCCCACGCCGTAAGTAGCCAGGGTAATAAAGCCCTGGGCCGAGCTTTTAAAGCGCTCGCCCGCCAGGTTGTCGGTGTAAATCTGGCCCGTGACGAAGAAAAAGTCATAGCACACGCCGTGCAGCACGATGCCCGCGATGAGCATCCAGTAGCTGTCGGCCCCACCATAGGCGAAGAATACGTAGCGCAACACCCAGGCACCCATGCCGATAGTTAGCATTTTCTTCACCCCCAGCTTACTGAAAAACAGTGGAATGGCCAGCATAAAGAGCAGTTCCGATACCTGCCCCAGACTCTGCACGCCGGCGGCGGCCTTCATGCCCACTTCGTTGAGGAAAGGGTTGGTGAAGCCGTAGTAGAAGGCCAGCGGAATGCAGATGGCGATGGAAGCCAGGAAGAAAATCAGGTACGAGCGGTTTTTGAGCAGCCCGATGGCCTCGAGGCCCAGCAGGTCGCCCACCGAGCTCGACTGGCCGCTCTTGACGGGCGGCGTGGCCGGCAGCGTAAAGCTAAACACGCCCAGCAGCGCCGAGGCTACGGCAGCCATTAAAAAGGTGGCTTGCAGGCCGTTGCTTTGCTCCCAGTTGAGCCAGCCAATGGTAAGGCCCGCGATAATCCAGCCCAGCGTGCCCAGCACCCGAATGGGCGCGAACTCCTTCTGCGGGTCCTTCATCTGCCGGAAGGCGATGGAATTGACCAGCGCCAACGTGGGCATATACAGCACCATGTAGGTAAGGATGTTGGGATAAAAGCTGTTGAAATCGGGCGCCGAGGAGGCCCGCCATAGCAGCGCAGCGCCCGCCAGGTGCAGCACGCCGAGGATTTTTTGCGCCGAGAAAAACCGGTCGGCAATCAGCCCGATGATAAATGGCGCCACGATGGCCCCGATGGACTGCGTCAAAAAGGCTACCCCCACCTGCGTGCCCGAGGCCTTGAGGTTGTGCAGCAGGTACGTTCCTAAGGTTACAAACCACGCGCCCCAGATAAAAAACTCCAGGAACATCATGATAGACAGCTTAATCCGAATGATGGAAGTCATAGGCAAAATGGGTGGGATAGGGGTAAGGGCTAGCAAAGTGAAAGAAACTGTCGGCCGGGCCTACTTAAGGCTCAGGATGTAGCTGACAATTTCTTTTGAGTCGCTTTCCGACAGGGCGGGGTGGGGAGTCATGGCGATGTCGCCCCAGTGGCCCGCGCCGCCCTTGATAATTTTATTGGCCAGCATCGTAATGTTAGCGGGCGTGGCGGGGTACTTCTGCGCCACGGCGATGTAGGCTGGGCCCAGCAGCTTGTCGCGCTCGCGGTGGCAGCTGGAGCAGTCGGAGGAAGTCATCAGCTTAGCCCCTTTATCGGATGGCGTGCCGGTGGGCCCCGTGCCAATTTTGGTGATGCTGGTATCTACCTGCGGCTGGTGGGCTACGGCTGCCAGGTTGGCGCCCGCGGTGCTGTCCTGGTCCAGCTCGTCCGATTGCTCGGTGGCCGGCTTGGCGGCGTTTACTTGGTCGGGGCCATCTTGTTTGTAGCCCGAGTTGCAGGCCGCGAGCAGAACGCCCGCGCTCAGGAGTAGCAATGCCTTTTTCATACAGAAAATCCGGGGAAAGGGAAAATTTAAGTAGTCGGCCAAAAGTAAATGCACAGTGGCCGTTTAGTAATATTTTATGTAATAAGGAGGTAAGCTAACTACTAGTAGCTAAAAGCTACTGGCTACCTACTTAGAGCCCTAGTATCGTTTTGTTGAGGGCTTGGTCGATGCCCGATGCGGCAAAGTCATCGAAGGCCCGGTCGGTAACGCGGATAATGTGGTCCTTGATGAACTGCGCACCTTCGCGGGCGCCGTCTTCCGAGTTTTTGAGGGCGCATTCCCATTCCAGCACGGCCCAGCCGGGAAAGTCGTACTGGGCCATTTTGCTGAAAATGGATTTGAAGTCAACCTGCCCATCGCCCAGCGAGCGGAACCGCCCGGCGCGGTCTATCCAGGGCTGGTAGCCGCCGTACACGCCCTGCCGCCCCGTGGGGTTAAACTCGGCATCCTTGACGTGGAACATCTTGATGCGCTCGTGGTAGATGTCGATGTGCTCCAGGTAGTCAAGGCATTGCAGCACGTAGTGCGAGGGGTCGTAGAGGAGGCAGGCGCGCGGGTGGTCGTTGACCTCCGTCAGGAAGCGCTCGTAGCTGATGCCGTCGTGCAGGTCTTCGCCCGCGTGCAGCTCGTAGCAGAGGTCAATGCCTTCGTTCTCAAACTCATCCAGAATCGGCAGCCAGCGGCGGCCCAGCTCGGCAAAGCCTTCCTCCACCAGCCCGGCGGGGCGCTGAGGCCAGGGGTACACGTAGGGCCACAGCAGCGCGCCGCTGAACGTGACGTGCGCCGACAGCCCCAACCGCCGCGACGCCTTGGCCGCGTAGGTGAGCTGCTGCACCGCCCACTGCTGGCGGGCGGCCGGGTTGCCGCGCAGTGCCTCGGGCGCAAAGCCGTCGAACAACTGGTCATAGGCCGGGTGCACGGCCACGAGCTGGCCCTGCAAGTGGGTCGAAAGCTCGGTGATTTCGAGGCCGGCGGCCCGCACCTTGCCCACCAGCTCGTCGGCGTAGGTCTGGCTTTCGGCGGCCAGCTTGAGGTCGATGAAGCGGTTGTCCAGCGTGGGCAGCTCGATACCCTTGAAGCCTAGCCCGCTAGCCCAGGCGCACATGCCATCGAGGCTGTCGAACGGGGCGTCGTTGCCAATAAACTGCGCCAGAAAAACGGCGGGTCCTTTGATGGTTTTCATAGGCGGCTACACGGTAAAATCGGTCCACTTCTGGTCGGAGTGGCCCGAGGCAATAACGTTTTCAATGAAGGCCATGCCGCGCACACCTTCCGCGATGCTGGGGTAGTCCTGGGCTTCAGGGGCGGCTGGCTGGCCGGCTAGCCCGGCTTGCAGCGTCAGGGCGAAGTTGCGGTAGAGGTTGGCGAAGGCTTCGAGGTAGCCCTCGGGGTGGCCGGCCGGGGTGCGGGTGTTGTGGCTGGCATACGAGCCGACTGCGGGCCCGCCCGTGCGCCAGATTTCGGTGGGGCGGTCGAGCCACTTCACCAGCAGCGTATTGGCATCGGCCTGCATCCAATCGACGCCGCCCTGCTCGCCATACACCCGAATGCGAACGTTATTCTCCTCACCCGCCGCTACTTGCGTAGCTACCAGCACGCCGCTAGCCCCGTCGCTGAGGCGCAGCAGCACCGCGCCATCGTCGTCGAGGCGCCGGCCTTCCACCACAGTATTGATGTCGGCGCAGAGCTTTTCGACGCGCCGGCCGCTCACGTATTCGAGCAGATTGAAGGCGTGGGTGCCGATATCGCCCATCGCGCCGGCCACGCCGCTGCGGGCGGGGTCGGTGCGCCAGGCGGCCTGCTTATTCTCGCCGCCTTCTTCAAACTTGCTTAGCCAGCCCTGCGGGTACTCCACGTACACCTTACGAATGCGGCCGAGCGTGCCGGCTGCCACTAGCTGGCGAGCCTCCTTCACCATCGGGTAGCCGGTGTAGGTGTGCGTAAGGCAGAGGTGGCGGCCGGTGGCGGCTACCACAGCGGCCAGCTCCTTAGCCTCGGCCAGCGAGAAGGTCATGGGCTTGTCGAGCACCACATCAAAGCCGCTTTCCAGCGCCAGCTTGGCCGGCGCGAAGTGCAGGTGGTTGGGCGTCACGATGCTAATGACTTGCACGCGCTCGGCGGCGGGCCGCGCTTTTTCCTGCTCAATCAATTCCTGGTACGAGCCGTACACCCGGTCGGGGGCCAGGCCCAGTAGCTGCCCACTCGCCCGTGAAGTGTCGGGGTTACTACTGAAGGCCCCGGCCACCAGCTCGTACTGACCATCGAGGGCAGCGGCCAGGCGGTGCACGGCGCCAATAAAGGCACCCTGCCCGCCACCAATCATGCCTAAGCGTAGTTTCATGTGGTTAGCTTTTGGCTTTTAGCCGTTAGCCGCCAGCTTTTCAGTGCTCAAGAGCTAACAGCTGGCGGCTAACGGCTAAAAGGTCAGTGAATCAGGTGGTAGCCCAGGCGCGGTCGCCCTTCTTGTACGGCACGTTGCCATCGTACTTGCCCGGTACGGGTAGGTAGCGCAGCACCTGGGTAGCGCCCACTTCGGAGGTAAAGAAGCCCAGCAGCGTCAGCTCCTTCACCATGCGGAAGTAGTGGTTGGGCTGCTCGGGCGTTTTGGTTTTGCTGTAGTTCTTTTGCTCGGTGTCGAGCGCCGTGAGCAGGGCCGTGCGCTGGGCCGGCGTGCTGGCCAAGAAGCCTTTGCCATTCATTTTCTGGCTAGCGGCTTCCAGCTCCGTCAGGCCCTTGGTAAAAATCTGCTGGTCCTTGGGGTCGTAGCAGTCGCGCACCATCACGCCCATGAAGGCGCCCACGTTGGCGGCTTTGGCGCCCGGCGTTTTGGTGGCGGGCAAGATGGTGTCGGCTACCTCGGTGAGGTAAGCCATTTGCTCGATATTCAGCAGGTCTTTGGGCTTACCATTGGCGGTCGCGTTGGTCTGCGCTTGGTGCTTATCGGAGCTGCATCCGGTCAAAAAGTAGTCGCCCCCGATTACGGCGCCGCCCATCAGCAGGGCTACCCGGGCCAGCGCGTCTCTTCTATTCATCATGACTAAGAAAATGAGGGGGTTAGACGTTCTGCTTTTTCAATTCGCTCACGGCGTGGTCCACGGCGCGGGCCGTCATGGCCAGGTAGGTGAGCGAGGGGTTTTGGCAGGCGGCCGAGGTCATAGCTGCCCCGTCGGTCACGTACACGTTCGGGGCATCCCACACCTGGTTGAAGCCGTTGAGCACCGACGTTTTGGGGTCGCGGCCCATGCGCGCGGTACCCATCTCGTGGATGCCGCCGCCCAGGTTATAGCCATTGTTATAGGTTTTCACGTTCTTCAGGCCTGCTATTTCGAGCATCTCCTTGGCGTCCTCCATCATATCAACGCGCATCTTCTGCTCGTTGTCGCGGATGACGGCATCCATCGCCAGCACGGGCAGCCCCCATTTGTCCTTCTTGGTTTGGTCGAGGAAAATGCGGTTGTCGTGGTAGGGCAGGGTTTCGCCGAAGCCCGTCAGGCCCATCGTCCAGTTGCCGGGCTCGCTGAGGGCGTCTTTTAGCTCCCCGCCGATGCTCATCTCGGGTATTTCGCGGCTCCAGCCCTCGCGGCCGGCGCTGCCCTGGTAGCCAAAGCCGCGGATGTAGTCGCGCTTGTCGCCAAACAGGTTGCGGTAGCGCGGCACGTAAATGCCATTGGCCCGGCGGCCGTACACGTATTTGTCCTCGTAGCCCGGCATTTCGCCGTGCGCGCCGGCCCGGAAGTGGTGGTCCATCACGTTGTGGCCCAGCTCGCCGCTGCTGCTGCCCAGGCCCTCGGGCCACACGTCGGTGGCCGAGTTCATCAGCACCCAGGCCGAGTTCAGGGCCGAGGCGTTGAGGAAGATAATCTTGGCGTAGTACTCGTAGGTTTTGTTGGTTTCGGCATCGAGCACCTCCACACCCTTGGCGCGCTTGGTATCCTTGTCGTAGAGAATTTTGGTGACGATGGAAAACGGCCGCAGCGTGAGTTTGCCCGTGGCCATAGCGGCCGGTAGCGTGGCCGACTGCGTGCTGAAATACGACCCAAACGGGCAGCCTAGCCAGCATTTGTTGCGGTACTGGCAGTTGACGCGGTTATTGTGCGGCTTGGTGATGTTGGCCGTGCGGCCAATGACCATGTGCCGGTCCTTGTAGTGCTTTTTGATGCGGGCGGCCACGTCCTTCTCCACGATGTTCATATCCATCGGGGGCATAAAGTCGCCGTCGGGCAGCTGGGGCAGGCCGTCGCGGTTGCCGCTGATGCCCGCAAACTTCTCGGCGTGGCTGTACCACGGCGCCAGGTCCTTGTAGCGAATGGGCCAGTCCACGGCAATGCCGTCCTTGGCGTTGGCCTCAAAGTCATAGTCGCTCAAGCGGTACGACTGCCGGCCCCACATCAGCGAGCGGCCACCCACCTGGTAGCCCCGAAACCAGTCGAAGGGCTTCACCTCCACGTAGGGGCTATCCTTCTCATTAACCCAGAAATCGAGGTTGCTCTCGTTCAGCGTGTAGTCGCGCTTGAGCACCGGATGGTCCTCGATCATCTGCTGGGTTTTGCCGCCGCGGTGGGGCAGCTCCCAGGGCGCCTTGTTGGCGTTCACGTAGTCCTTGATGTGCTCCACGTTGCGCCCACGCTCCAGCATGATGGTCTTCAGGCCTTTCTCAGTCAGCTCTTTAGCGGCCATGCCGCCCGAGATGCCGGAGCCAATGACGATCGCGTCATAGGTGTACTTTTCCATAAGATATTGGGTGGGAATATAGTTGGTGCTTGGATGTTGGTGCTTGGGTGTTGGCGCTTGGATGTTGGTGCTTGGTTACTAGGAGCTAAGCAATAGATCCTAAGCACCAACACCCAAGCTCCAAGCACCAACATCCAAGCACCAATTACACGAGCGTGCGCTTGATGTACGCTACGCTTTGCTTAATGCTATCGAAGGGTGAGCCGGGCGTTTTATCCTGCTCCACAAAGAAATACTGCATGCCGGCTAGCTTGGCCTGGGCAAAAATGCGCTTGAAATCGATGCTGCCATTGCCCACTTCTGTGAAGTTGCGCTCCGGCGTTTTATCCATGTCCTTGACGTGCCAGAGCGGGAAGCGGCCAGGGTGCTTCTGAAACATGGCCACCGGGTCCTGGCCCGCTTTGGTGGCCCAGTACAGGTCGAGCTCCATCTTCACCAGGTTCTTATCGGTCATGTTCAGCAGCACGTCGTAGGGCAGCTTGCCGTCCTGGGCCGCAAACTCGAAGTCGTGGTTGTGGTAGCAAAGCTGAATGCCGGCCTTCTTGCAGCGCTCGCCGGCCTTGTTGAGGTGCTCGGCAATGACTTTGTAGTGGTCGAGGCTACCGCGCTCCGTATCCAGGAGATAGGCACACACCATGTACTTCACGCCGATTTGGGCCGCGTCGTCCACGGCTTTGTCCCAGCCGTGCAGGATGGTACCCTGCGTAGGCTGGCCGTTGGTTTCGGCTTCGCCCAGCACGTAGTGGCTGCTGGGCATGATTAAGCCGTTCTGCTGCAATACCTTAGCGAAAGCGGCCGGCTCCATCCCGTAAAATTTCTGGGTGCCCGTATAGGTCGCGCCCTCCACCGAGTTGTAGCCCAGCTGAGCTACTTTAGCGAGCGTGCCGGCGGGGTCTTGCTGCATGGGTTCGCGCACGGTATAGAGCTGCAAACCAATATATTGTTTGGGAGCGGCGAGCAGGGCAGGGCTAACCAGCGCACCGGCTGAAAGCAGCGCGGCGGACTTCACAAAGGCACGACGAGTGGTCATGAGCAAGAAAATGGGTGGGATGATGGAAGGCTAGCTGCCGGCGCCCGGTTGGCGCAGCAAGCTGAGAGAAAAGACCCTAGCAAACCACGCGGGGCTCGCTAAGCTGACAGCTAATGTAAGTGACGGCAACCGTTTAAGGCTACTGCCCAGCGCGAAAAAATGGATTGCTACCCGTTGCGACTAGGTTTTTTTGTGAGCAAATCCAGTATTCTTGGCGCGATTGTGCTAGTGCTAATGCCGTAGCAATAAGCTCCTTACTAGGTATAGCAATTCGTGACAGCGCTATTAGCTGAGGTTGCTGGCCAGCTGGTCCTTAAATAAGGCGTATGCCTCTACTGGCTAGCTCTGCGAGCCAGCAGCCGGCACTGCCACGCTAACCAGCGCAGTGGGTGCCGGCTGCTGGCCCCGATATACCCCCAAAATCAGCAGGGGCAGCAGCGTGAGCTCGGCCACTACCCCAAACAGCAGCGTGAGGCCGATGAGCAGCCCCACGTAAAACGTGCCGTCGAACGATGAAAAGAGCAGCGTGCAGAAGCCACCCACCAAAATCAGCGACGTGACGATAACGGCCTTGCCCGCGAGCAGATACGTGCGGCGCACGGCCTTGAACACGTTGGGCTCGTGCCCCAGCGTGAGGCGCAACTTACTGATGAAGTGGATGGTATCATCGACCGCGATGCCGAAGGCGATGGTAAAGATGATGCTCGTACTCACTTTCATATTGACGCCAACCAGCCCCATCACGCCCGCCACCACCAAGATGGGCAGCAGGTTGGGGATGAGCACCACCACCGTCATGCGCCACGACCGAAACAAGGCTAGCACGATGAGCGTCACCATGAGCACGTCGATGGCCATGCCCTGGATCATGTTCAGGGTCAGGTTCTCATTATTCTTATCGATGAGGTTGGACGAGCCCGTGAGGCGCGTGCGCAAGACCGTTGTGTCGAGCTGCGAGCGCAAGTACTGGCGCAGGTTCGAGTTCAGGCTATCGGTCCGGATGCTGCCCACGTCGGCCATGCGGCCCGTGAGGCGGCCGGCCGAGCCGTCGGGCAGGGCCAGCGCCCGAAACTCGGGCCGCTTGCCAAACTGCCGCAGCCGCGCCGTGATGCGCTTAAGCTCGGCCGAATCGGTGGGCAGGCGGTAGTCGGCGAGCTCGCCGCCGTGCAGCGACTTGCGCACCGCCCGCACCAGCGTGGCCGGCGAGGCCGCGAAGCGCAGCCCGTAGGTGCCAGCCAGGTAACCTTCCAACTGCTCGGTCTGGCGCAACACGGCGGGGTCGTAGATGGTGCGCCCACCCACCGGCTTTAGCTCCAGCTCGAAGGGCCGCACGCCGGCAAAATGGGTATCGAAAAAAGCAAAATCCCGGCGCACCGGGTCGCTTTTCGACAGGTCGTCGAGCAGCGAAGAGTTGATGTGCACCCGGGTGGCCAGCCCAATCGAAGCCGCCAGGATGAGCCCGCTCAGCGTATAAATAAGCCGGCGCCGCCGCAGCACGCCCACAAATAGCCGGCCGAGCACGCCGTCCCAATCATGGCCGTGGCGGCGCGGCTCGCGCAGCGCCGGCTTGTTGAGCAGTACCAGCATGGCCGGTAGCAGCGTAAAGCTCAGGAAAAACGCTAGCAGCACCGCAATCCCCGTAAACAGCCCGAAATTGTGGATGGGTCGGATAGTGCTGGTCATCAAGGTTAAAAAGCCGATGCTCGTGGTTATCGCCGACAGCCCCGAGCCGAAGCCCGACTCCTTAATGGTAATGCGCAGGGCGTGTTTTTTGCCCGTGCCGTAGCCCAGCTCGCTCACGTAGCGGCTGATAATGTGGATAGTATCGGACATGCCCACTACAAACAGCATAAGCGGTAGCAGCGCTGTCATCAGGTCGATGCTCACGCCGCAGGCGCCCATCACGCCCAGGCCCCACAAGATGGCCCCCAGCACCACCACCAGCGGCAGCAGCACGCCCCACCACGTGCGAAACGTGGCCCAAAGCAGCCCCGTCACGAGCAGCACCGAGAGACTCATAAACACCACCAGCTCCCACTGTAGCCGATCTACGAATACCGACTGCGCCACCAGCCGGCCCGCGAAGTGGGCGCGCGCGGCGGGCAGCTCCGCGCGCGCCAGGCCCTGGCGCAGACTAGCCAGCAGCGAGTCGCCGGGCGGTTTTTTCAAGTCGAGCGAGGTCTGAATGACTAGCGCCACGGCCCGCGCATCGGGGCTAAACACGTTGCCCACCAGGCCCGGCGTTTGAAAGATCAGCGTCGAGTCTGGGGCCCGCTGGCTAGGGTCGGCGGGGTGCAGGTAGGCTAGGTTGTAAAAGCCCACGCCCTCCACCACGGGATTAATGAGCGTGGTGGGAGAGGTGACGCCCACTACGTGGGGCAGCCGGCGCGCCAGCCGCGTGAGGCTATCGACCTGAGCCAGAAACCGCGGCGCAAACACCGTCTGGCCCGGCGCGGCCTCCAAGCCCAGCAGCAGGTAATCGTTGTCGTTGCCAAAGCGCCGGGTGTAGCCCTGGTAATACTCCAGGTCGGGGTCGCCAGCGGGGTAAAAGTCGTTGAAATTATAGTTGAAGCGTAGCTGGCTGGCGTAGTAGCCAGCTAGCCCCGTGAGCAGGGCCAGCACCAGTAGCGTGAGGTGGGCAATTCGACGAAGAGACATACACTAACGGAGCGCGGGCCCAGCGAGTCCGCGTAGCAAATACAACTCGGCACCAGCTTCGGCTTTTCCGAAAACCTTTGTACTTTAGAAGCCGCAACACCTGCCAACCCCACGTTTTTCACTTTTGTTTCTGTTTCAGCCCATGAAAAAGTCTCTGCTCGCCCTCGGCCTGCTGGCTTCGGCCGCCACCGCCTTCGCCCACGACGGCGACAAGCCCGCCAAAGGCAAAAAAGACAACTGCACCAGCGCCGCCGCGGCCCAGTGCAGCAAAGGTATGGCCAGCGGCAAGATGGCCGGTATGCCCGCCTGCTGCCAGGCCCGCATGGCCAAGATGGCCGCCCAGTCGGCCACGGCCACCACCAAAGCGCCAGGGACCAAGTCGCTGTAGTCAGCGGAAGAAAAATAAAAAAGGCCGCCCCAAGGGGTGGCCTTTTTTATTTTCAAATACCTACTTCACTTTAAACTTGATTTTCGTGAACTGTGAGCTGTAAATCAGTATATTTCGGAGTCTTTTTCAACTCATAGTCACTTTATGGAGCTTATTGACCAACTCACTAACCTTGCGTCGCGAGCGCAGAAACAGATCTCGCATATTCAAACTGAAGAGGCTACCAAAACGGCCTTGATAATGCCTTTTATCAATGCGCTAGGCTACAATGTGTTTGACCCAACCGAAGTAGTACCTGAGTTCATTTGTGATATCGGCACCAAAAAAGGTGAAAAGATAGATTATGCCATCATGCGTGATGGTAAGCCAATTATTTTATTTTAGGACTTACGCACTCGGTTACTAGGGCCATTGCACCAAACACGTAGTTAACGTTTCTGCGGTTGAGCTAATAACCATATAGTATTGATTATTAGCACAATCTTAACGAAGTGGATTGCAAAAGCATCAAGGTAACTACTGGGTCAATTCACAAATGATTTTGAAGAATTCTAATCCAAAAAGTGGCCCTGCAAGCTAGAAAGTGACACCTGATTATTCTAAGCTCAACCAGAAAACGCTAACTATGCGTTTGGTGCAATGGCCCTACTCGGTTACACAAGTGCTTGGATGATTGGCTTTTGGAGCAGATGCCGTAGGTAA
>CAZERY010000049.1:0-17503 GCA_964514915.1 uncultured Hymenobacter sp. | reverse complement strand
GCCTGCGACAAGTACGGCCTGCTGGTGATGCAGGACTTCTGGGTGTCGGGCGACGCCAACGGCCGCTGGGTAGACCCCATGAAGCTGGAGGACCAGTGGACGCGCCGCCAGTACCCCAACGACCACCGATTGTTTATCAACTCGGTGGCCGACCAGGTGAAAATGGTGCGCAACTACCCTTCGCTGGCCATTTGGTGCGGCGGCAACGAAATCACCCCGCCCAAGGATATTCTGACGGCGATGCAGGACTCCATCCTGCCCAAGCTCGATGGCACGCGGTGGTTTATTCCGTTTTCCAACGCCGACAGCATGTCGTACAACAACCAGGGTGGCAACGGCGACGGGCCGTACGGTATTCAGCCCATCAGCCAGTTTTGGGGGCACCGCACCTTTCCCTTCAACTCGGAAGTGGGCTCCGTGGGCGTGGGCGATGTGGAGTCGCTGGAGCGTTTCCTGCCTCCCGCCAATATGGTGCCGCCGCGCTACTTAGGGCCTACCAGCAAACCCACCGAGCAGGTAGATTCTATGTGGACCTACCACACCTACATCGGCTACGAGCAGTACCTGCTGCCCTACGGCGCGCCGAAAGACGTGCGTGACTTTGGCCTGAAAGCGCAGCTCGTCAACTACGACCAGTACCGCGCCCTGATGGAAGGCTTCAGCGCCCACATGTGGGAGTGGTACACGGGCACCATCATCTGGAAAACGCAGAACCCCTGGACGGCCATGCGCGGGCAGATGTACGACTACTACCTCGATCCCAACGCCTGCCTCTACGGCCTACGCAGCGGCAGCGAGCCGCTGCACGTGATGTACAGCCCGGTGGACAGCATGGTGATGCTGGTCAACAACTCGTTTGAGGTAAAGCGGGATATGATGCTGGTAGTGAACGCCTACGACATGGCGGGCAAGAAGACGCCCATCACGCAGGTAATCGTGGAAATCAACCCTTCCTTGTCCAAGAAATACCTACCCATCGGTGGGATAGTGAAGCAGCTGGCGAGCCAGAAGGGCATGTTCCTCTCCTTGCAGCTACAGGACCTGCGCAAGCAAGTCATCAGCAATAACTTCTACTGGCTGCCCGACGCCAAAGGTGAGTACTCGGGCCTGAAAAGCATGGCCAAGACGGCCGTAGCCATTACGACCAAGCAGCCGGCCCCGGGAAAAATCGAGGTTACGCTAACCAACCCGGCCAACGCGCCGGTCGCCTTTTTCAACCGCGTGGCCCTAGTGAACCCGCAGACGCAGAAGCGCATCCTCCCGGTGTTCTACAGCGACAACTACGTGTCGGTGCTGCCCGGCGAAAGCCAAAAAGTGGTGCTGGACTATACTCCCACGCCCGCTGTTCCGGCGCCCCTGGTTTCGGTAGAAGGCTGGAACGTGGCCAAGCAGCTCTTGCCCGTAGCCGGCAAGTAATCATTCTCTAACCCACCCTAGTGCAATGCAAGTAGTTAAAACTCCAACTAACTGTCATGCTGAGCTTGCCGAAGCATCTCTACCAAACGATGCGCTCGGCGGCGCGGCAGAGATGCTTCGACAAGCTCAGCATGACCGCCTGAGCTTGTTTGGGCCTACCTGCCTAAGGCTGCCGCTGGCCTCTCTGTTACTAGCAAGATGCCTCGGCCTTCAGCCCGCTGCTGCTCAAAAGACCACCACCACCAGCAAGCAGCCCAGCCTCACGCAGTACGTCGATCCTTACATCGGCACCGGGTTCCACGGCCACGTTTTTCTGGGGGCCAACGTGCCGTTTGGCGCGGTGCAGCTCGGGCCGGTCAACCTCTCCGAGGGCTGGGACTGGTGCTCGGGCTACCACTACTCCGACTCTACCATTGTGGGCTTTTCGCACACGCACCTGAGCGGCACCGGCATCGGCGACCTGGGCGACGTGGCCGTGATGCCGACTACAGGCGCGGTGCGCGTCCGCAAAGGCACCTTGAAGAACCCGGATATGGGCTTCGTCTCCTTATTCTCGCATAAGGAAGAACGCGTGCGGCCCGGCTACTACGCCGTGCGGCTGAAGCGCTACGACATCAAGGCCGAGCTGACGGTCAGCGAGCGGGTAGGCTTTCACCAGTATACGTTCCCGAAGTCGGACGCCGCGCACCTCATTATTGATTTGCAGCAGGGCATCGGCTGGGACTTGGCCACCGATACCCACATCGAGCAGCTCAACGACAGTACGCTCGTGGGCTACCGCTTCTCTAAAGGCTGGGCCGCAAACCAGCGGCTCTACTTCGCGGCGATTTTGTCGAAGCCCATCCGGCAGTTTACCAGCTTGCAGGTGACCGACTCGCTGGGCAATACGACGCCCGCCGCTACCGGCAACCGCATAAAAGGGGTCGTGACCTTCGCCACCAAAGCCGGGGAGAAAGTGAAGCTGAAAGTGGGCATCTCGCCCGTCAGCACCACCAACGCGCTGGCTAATATCCGGGCCGAGATTCCGCACTGGAACTTCGACAAAGTAGTAGCCGCCGCCGATGCTGCCTGGAACCAGGAGCTGCAAAAAGTACGCGTGCAGGCCGAGCCGAGCCGGATGAAGACCTTTTACACGGCGCTCTACCACACGATGGTGGCGCCATCGATCTTCAACGACCACAACGGCGACTACTGGGGCACCGACCAGCAAGTGCACAAAGGCGCCGCTTTTACCAACCTGACGACGTTTTCGCTCTGGGACACGTACCGGGCGGCGCACCCACTGTTTACGCTGCTGCAACCCCAGCGGGTGAACGATATGGTGAGTTCGATGCTCGCCATTTACCAGCAGCAGGGCAAGCTGCCCGTGTGGCACCTGATGGCCAACGAAACCAACTGCATGGTGGGCTACAGCGCCGTGCCGGTGGTAGTCGATGCCTACCTGAAAGGCTTCAAAGGCTTCGATGCAAACCTGGCCTACGAGGCAGTGAAGGCTACCGCCATGCGCGACGAGTCGGGCCTGAAAGCCGTGAAAGAGCTCGGCTTTATTCCGGCCGATAGCGAGGTAGAGAACGTGTCGAAAGGCCTCGAATACGCCATCGATGACTGGTGCATTGCGCAGATGGCCAAGAAGATGGGCAAGACCGACGACTACGCCTACTTCAGCAAGCGCGCCAAAAACTACCAGAACTACTTCGACAAGCGGGTGGGCTTCATGCGCGGGCGCGTCTCCCAAACCGAGTGGCGCACGCCATTCAACCCGTTTTCTTCCGTGCACATGAAAAGCGACTTCACGGAGGGTAACTCCTGGCAGTACACCTGGCTGGTGCCGCAGGACGTGGAGGGGCTGATTAGCTTGCTCGGGGGCGAAAAGCGCTTTAGCCAGAAGCTCGACTCGCTGTTTGTGGTGAAGGGTGACATGGGCGGGGAGGCCTCGCCCGACATCTCGGGGCTTATCGGCATGTATGCCCACGGCAACGAGCCGGGCCACCACATCACGTACCTCTACAGCTACGTGGGCCAGCCCTGGAAAACGGCCGAAAAAGTGCGGTTCGTGACCGAGAACTTCTACACCACCAAGCCCGACGGCATCATCGGCAACGAAGACGTGGGGCAGATGTCGGCGTGGCACGTCTTCTCGACGCTGGGCTTTTACCCCTTAAACCCCGCCAACGGCGCGTACGTGTTTGGCAGCCCGTCAGTTAACCAAGCCACCATCGCGCTGGCCGGCGGCAAAACACTGACTATTGAAGCAAAAAACAATAGCTCAGCCAACAAGTACATCCAGCAGGTTTCGTGGAACGGCCAGCCCTATCCGAAGTCCTACATCACCCACCAAAACTTGCTGCAAGGTGGTAAGCTCGTGTTTGAGATGGGCGCCAAGCCCAGCCCTACCTGGGGAGTAGCCCCGGCCGACCGGCCGCGGTCGGTCTTGCCGTAAGGCGGCCCTGCTAGCGGCATTCAGCACAGAGTCAGCACCTTAAACAGTGAGCCAGCACTTATCTGATGAGCAGATAAAATGTAATTAAGTTGTTTTGTGACACACAGGGGCTTACTTTTGAAGTTACTGGTTGGCAAACCTTTTTGAAGTATAGTTAAATACTGAACCAGAGATTATTAGCCCTTAGGCTACTGCGGTAGTAAGCGAGTTGGACAAGCCTTTTGTAATGAGGTAGTGTGGTAGTTCTTACGAGAACCGAATCTACTAAAATCATTAGTGAAAACACCTCCTTCTACGTCTGATTGCCAGCGGTATTTCAAGTTGCTGCTGGGGCGTAATCCCAACAACCTCACTCTCTAAGCAACCTAATTTTTTCCGCATTGGTACGCGGCCCGAGCCAACCAGCTTTCTAGCGGCAGTCGCTCCACGTTTTTACTCACTACGCCGCCCAGACGGCAGTTTTTCCGGGTCCTCAAAATCACTTTCACCACAACCAATTCATCATGAGAAGAATCATACAGCTAGTGGTATTACTGCTGCTGCTCTGTCCGGGCTATGGCTTCGCCCAAACAAGCAAGGTTTCTGGTAAAATAACCAGCTCTGCCGCTGATAATGAAGTGCTTATTGGCGTAAGCGTCGTCGTCAGCGGCACTACCCAGGGCACTACTTCGGATGCCGATGGCAATTACTCCCTCACTGTGCCGACTGATGCCACGCTGGTATTCTCCTACGTGGGGTTTGTTACCCAGACCGTGGCCTTAAAGGGTCGCTCCTCCATCAACGTCGTCATGGCCGTTGATAGCAAGGAAATTGGCGAAGTGGTGGTGACAGCGCTCGGCATCAAAAAAGACGAGCGTAAGATTGGCTACGCCGTTACGAGAGTGGATGGTGGGGCCTTATCGGTAGCCCGCGAATCGAACGTGGCCAGCTCGCTGCAAGGCCGCGTAGCGGGCCTGAACGTGGCGGGTACGAGCGGCGGGCCGGGCTCCTCGGTTCGCCTGAATATTCGGGGCGTAACGTCCTTTTCGGGGACTGCTTCTCCGCTGATTGTTATCAACGGCGTGCCGATAGATAACACCGTGCGGGGCAGCGCCGGCGAATGGGGCGGCGCCGACCTGGGAGATGGCATCAGCAACATCAACCCCGATGATGTTGAAAGCATGACAGTGCTGAAGGGCTCGACGGCTTCGGCTTTGTACGGGGCGCGGGCGGCCAACGGCGTTATTCAAATAACGACCAAAAGTGGCTCGCGCACTAGGACCACGATTGAGTACAACACTAACCTTCAGCTTAGCCGCGCCGTCGATAACACGGACTTTCAGAACGTGTACGGGCAGGGTAGCCAGAACTTGCGCCCTACCGACCAGGCTTCAGCCATCATATCGGGCAATACCGCCTGGGGTGAGCGTATGGACGGTACACCTACCATTGGCATTGACGGCCAGCTGCACCCCTACTCCCCGGTAAAGGGCAACATTAACAACTTCTATCGTACGGCGCCCGCCTGGACCAATACCTTGGCCATATCGGGCGGTGGCGAGAAGGGGACCTACCGCTTGTCACTGTCGAACCTGGATAACCAGTCTATTCTGCGTAACAGCGGCTTGACGCGCCGCACGGTCAACTTCAACACGTCCTATGACTTGACGAAGAAGCTCAGCTTCAACCTGACGGCCAGCTACACCGACCAGGAGGATAAGAACCGGGCCAACCTGAGCGATGCGCCGCTGAATGCTAACAACATCCTATTCTTGGCGCCCAACATCGACCAGGCCACCCTGGCCCCCGGCTACAACCCCAGCAACAACGGCCTGGAAACAGCCTGGAACGTGGACAGCTACACGACCAACCCCTGGTTTGTGGTTAACCAGAACGTCAATAATGTTGGGCGTAAGCGCCTGATCAGCACGCTCTCAGGCAGGTACGTATTCACCGACTACCTCTCCCTGCAAGGTCGCTTTGGCTACGACTACTCCAGCGACCGCCAATTTAGCGTGACGCCCTACGGCACGCTGTACTCGACGGCCGGCGAAGGCGCGCTAAATGCCCTAACCCTCGGCAGCCGCCTGGAGCTGAATAGCGACGCCCTCTTGTCGTTCAACAAGAACCTGAACCAGGACTTCTCGATCAGTGCCAGCGTGGGGGGTAACTACCGCCATAACAAGTTTGAGAGCAGCCGTTTATACGGCGGGCAGTTTATCGTACCTTATCTGTACGCGCCTTCCAACCTGCGGACCAGAAACTCGGAATACTTGTATACGGAACTGATAACGCCTTCGCTCTACTACACCGCCGACTTTACCTACAAGTTTTTGACGCTCAGTACCACTGGCCGCTACGACCGCTTCTCAACGCTGCCAGATGGCAACCGCAGCATCTTCACCCCCTCGGTGTCGGGTAGCTTCATTTTCTCGGACCTGTTGCAAGACCAGTTGCCGGCCCTCAGCTACGGTAAGCTACGCGCCTCGTTTGCCAAAACCAGCGGCGAGGCTAACCAGCCCTACCTAACGGGCTTCTACTACAACATCGGTAACCCCATTAACGGCGTACCACGTGCTAACACTAGTTCGACTCTGCCCAACGCCAATCTGCGGCCTTATAATTTGCAGGAGTATGAAGTGGGTACAGAGCTGAAGTTCTTCAATAACCGTATTGGCGTAGACTTTGCTTACTTCCACCGCCAGACCAATAGCGAGATTGTGAGTGCTCCCCTAACGATAGCGTCGGGCTACGATGGCACCACGGTTAATCTAGGTGGGACACTGAACCGCGGGATAGAGCTCGGTCTGACCGTAGTACCGATTAAGCGCGGCGCCTTCACCTGGACCTCGACTTTCAACTTGACCAAGCTGCACAACGAGGTACTATCTATTGACGGCGCCGCCGATAACCCGTTGCAAACCGGCACCTACCGGCCCCTAAACGGCTTCATTGACGTTGTGAAGGGCCGCGCCATTGCCCAGGTAATGGCTTACGACTACCAGCGTAATGCGGCTGGCCAAATCGTTGTGGACGCCAACGGCATACCAGTGCGGGGCGATTTGAAGCCAATGGGTTCGGCCATTGCCAACCTATACGGCGGTTGGAACAACGATTTCAACTTTAAGAACTTTAGTCTGTCGTTCTTGATTGACTATAAATTCAACAACAAAATCCTATCGGCTACCGAGTACTATTCGTACACCCGCGGCCTGAATAAGGCCACGCTGGAAGGCCGCGATACTGGTGTGCTGGTACCTAATAGCGTGACCCAGATTGCCGCTCCCACTACTGCCGATCCGAATGCTACTACGTATGTAGCTAATACTGTTGTGGTACCCGCTTACACTTACTACCCGCAGTTGGCTACCAACATTTCGGCGCTCTCCGTGCTCGATGGCAGCTTTATCAAGTTCCGCCAGCTCACCTTTGGCTACACCTTTAACCAGAGCGTATTGTCGCATACACCGTTTCAAGATATCACCTTGTCATTGGTGGGTCGCAACTTGTTCACCATCATGAAGCACACCCACAACATCGATCCGGAAAATACTATTTCGCCTTTGGTGGCCTACGCAGGGGTAGAAGGTGGCTCCTTGCCGTTTACCCGCACCTATGGCGTCACCCTCAATGTTAAATTCAAGTAAGCATCGCTATGAGAAAGACAGTTATCTACGCGGCTTTAACGGCCGTACTGTTCAGCACTTCCTGTGGGGAGAAATACCTGGATGAGATAAATACCAACCCGAATGCTGCGACGGCCACCAATCTCAACCCCAACTACCTGCTGACCGATGGCCAGTTGACGTTTGCCAACACCGGCTACGGCGAACTGTTATATGAGTCGACGGCTATTCAAGCCCTGGCTAGTACGTTCAACTACTACGGCAACGGTGACAAATACGTCAACACGAGTGGGTCCACAGGATACCAGGGCGTGCTATTCAGCCAAGGCTACACTGCGCTCAGCCGGTTGCAGCAGGCTATTGATATAGCCACCGCGCAACAGGCTAGTGCTGCGGCTGGCACGCCAAACGCCACCCAGTATGTAAATACAATTGCTATTAGTAATATCATGAAAATCATGATATTCCAGCGCATCACGGACACCTACGGCGATATTCCGTTCTCCCAGGCCTTGCAGGCTACGCAAGGTGTCACCACTCCACAGTACGACAAGCAGCAGGATATTTATCCGGCGATGCTAACCCAGCTGCAAACGGCCATCAATAGCCTGAGCGCCACCGGAGCAACTGCCTCGGGCGACTTGTTGTACGGAGGCAATGTGACCCAGTGGAAAAAGCTCGGGTATTCAATCATGGTGCGGGTAGCCATGCGCATGACCAAGGTGAACCCCACCTTAGCCCAAACCTGGACGGAAAAAGCCGCCGCCGCTGGCACCCTGGCCAGCATCGCCGATGATGCCCTTGTACGAGGTGATGCCAGCTACGGCGACACGCAAAATGCCACCACCAATGCGTTGCTCACCACCGATGATTTTCGGGAAGTGAAATGGAGTAAAACGCTGATTGACTACCTGCGTACCACTGGCGACCCACGGCTAGGGGCAGTTGCCGAAGTTCCGAAGAATGGAGCCGCTAATAATGCCAACCAGTCGCTGCCCGGCAACAACGATCCCGCCGTGCAGCTTGGCCTACCCAATGGCTACGACCTGACGGGCGGGGCCTATGACATTCGCAAGCGGGCCGACTATCCGGGCGGCACGGGCTCGACCGATAGCCTTGCGGTACTCGGCAAGTACTCTCGCCCCCGCTTGCAGGTTTATATCCAGCGCACTGCCCCGAATTTTCTCCTGACGTACGCCGGAACTGAGCTTTTGCTGGCGGAAGCGGCTAGCCGGGGCTGGAGTGTAGGGGCTACGGCCGCCACGCACTACGCCAACGGCCTGCGCGGGGCGATGCAATCGCTGGCCCAAATGAGCACTGCTGCTACCATCAGCGCGGCTGATATCGACACCTACGTAGCCGCTCACCCCCTGGACACTGCTGCGCCGCTCAAGCAGATTAACGAGCAGTATTGGCTGGAAACGTCCACTACCTTCAACTTTATTGAAGCCTGGTTCAACTGGCGCCGGTCGGGCTACCCTGCGTTGGTACCCGTGAACTACCCCGGCAACGTGACCGGCGGCACGATTCCGCGCCGCCTGCCTTATCCAGCCACGGAAATCTCGAACAATCCCGCCGGCTACGCCGCAGGGGTAGCTGACCTCAACGGGGGCGACAAGCTGACCTCACGCGTGTGGTGGGATAAATAACCTTCAGGCACTCATTAGTAAGAGAGGCTTTACGCTGGGCAAGCCTGGAGTAAAGCCTCTCTTTTTTACAGCCAGCTGCTGCTGGGCAGATTAAACGTATGTATCTACCACTCACCTTTTTTCGGCGGCCCCAGCCCCCTCTTTCGCTCCGGCGCTGGCTCGGGCTGGGCCTTGGCCTGGCGCTGGCCGCTCCCCTGCACGCGCAAACGACGTTTCAAGGCCTGGAAGGGCTTTTTACGCCGCCCAAGGGCTACGTGGTGCAGCACACGACCCAGCCGCTGACCATGGATGGCAACCTGCGGGAAAGCGACTGGCAACAAGCGGCCTGGACCACCGACTTCGTGGATATTGAGGGCGCCGCCAAGCCGCGGCCAGCCTTCCAGACGCGGGTAAAAATGCTGTGGAACGATTCGACGCTGTTTATCGCCGCTACCTTACAAGAGCCGCAAATCTGGGCCACGCAAACGCACCACGACGACATCATTTACAAGGACAACGACTTTGAGGTGTTCATCGACCCCGACAATAATACCCACCAGTATTTTGAAGTCGAAGTAAACGCCCTGAACAAGATTTTTGACCTGTACCTACCCAAGCCTTACCGCGATAAAGGCGACGCGCTCATCAGCTGGGATGTGCCCGGGCTGCAGTCGGGAGTCGCTATTACGGGTACGCTCAACCAGCCGCAGGACCAAGACCAGGGCTGGACGGTAGAAATGGCCATACCGCTGAAGTCGGTGCGCATGGGCTTCCCGTTTCAGCCCCCCGCGGAGGGCGCCTTGTGGCGTATCAATTTCTCGCGGGTCGAGTGGGACACGCGGGTAGTGGGCAGCCAAAACGTGAAGCTGCAGGACGCTGCCGGCAAAGACCTGCCCGAGCATAACTGGGTGTGGTCGCCGCAAGGAGTCATCAACATGCACTACCCCGAGCGGTGGGGCTACTTGCAGTTTACGCGCCAGGCCGCTACCACCTGGCAGCTACCCCAGGCCGAGCTGCGCAAGCAGTATTTGTGGCTCGTGTACTACCGCCAGCAGCACTACCGCCAGCAAACGGGCCACTATGCCACGACTCTGGCCGAGCTAAAAATAGCGCCCCAGGTACTGGTTGACAAGCAACCCAACCACCTGCAACTAGTAGCCACGCCCTACCAGTTTACCGCCACGGTAACGGCGGCCGGCAGCGCCGCTATCCGCCTCAACGACGAAGGACTAATCGAAACCGTAAAGCCATGACCAGCCGCCGAAAATTTGTTCAGAACAGTTTAGTACTGGGCCTAGCCGCTCCGCTCCTGCCCGCCGCTGCCCAAGCCGCCCTGCCAGCCGCCGCACCAAAGGCCGGCTGGAAGCACTGGGTGTGGACCAACCCCGACGCGAAAGACACGGAGCCCCAGCTCGCGGCCCGCTACCGGAAATACTACGAAGCTGGCATTCGCGGGATATTTTTTGAGGCGGATAGTGAGAAACACTTCCGGGCGGCCAAGGCGCAAAAGCTGGAAGCCCACCGCTGGATCTGGACCATGAACCGCGGCGAAAAGTCGCTGCTGGCCGCCCACCCCGAGTGGTACGCCGTGAGCCGCAAAGGGGAGTCGTGCGCCACTCACCCGCCCTACGTCGATTATTACCGCTGGCTGTGCCCCTCGCGCGAGGAAGTGAAGCAGTACCTGGAGCAGGACTACGCGGCGGCGCTGAAAAAGGATTATGTGGATGGCATTCACCTGGATTACGTGCGTTTCTGCGACGTGATTCTGCCCGTAAACCTGTGGGATAAGTATAAGATCGTGCAAACCAGCGAGCTACCGGAGTACGACTTCTGCTACTGCCCGGTGTGCAAGGCGGCCTATAAAGCCGAGTACGGCCTCGACATCGACCAGGTGCAGTACCCGGAGGCGAGCCCCTCGTGGCGGGCGTTTCGGTACCAGCGGGTAAACGAGGTAGTACGGCGGCTTACCAACGTGGCGAAGTCGTACCACAAGCCCATCACGGCCGCCGTTTTCCCGACGCCCGACGTGGCCCATCGCAACGTGAAGCAGGACTGGGTAAACTGGAACATCAGCGGCGTGTGCCCCATGATTTACCACGGGTTTTACCGGGAGCCAGTGGCCTGGATTGGCCAGGCCGTGAAGGAAGGCGTGCAGGCGCTAAATGGCAAATTTCCCTTGTACGCGGGGCTGTATCTGCCTGATTTCAACAACGCCGCCGAGCTGCAACAGGGCATCGAAAATGCCCTCCACAACGGGGCCGCGGGCGTTTCGCTATTTGGCGAGGTGAAGGATGCAGACCTGCTCGCCCTGCAAGCGGCGGTGCAGAAAACGGGCCCGCCGAAGGGCGGCAGTTAATCAAGCGAGCGCGGGTAGTACCTTTTAACCAGCAAAGCTCTTTTCACGGCCTAACTCTTTTCTGCTTGAGCGCTTTTGCCATTCTCTCCTCTATGCGTATTCGCTGCTCCAGAGTCGGTTATCTACTTGGCCTTAGCCTGCTTTTTATAGCTTGCTCCTTCCGTAGTAAGGCCCAGCAGCCGTTGTTTAGCTTGCTCAGCGCCCAGGAAACGGGGATTAGCTTTAGCAATACCGTCAGCGAAAGCGAAGCGCTTAACATTCTATCGTACGAATACTTTTACAACGGCGGCGGCGTAGCGGTCGGCGACATCAACAACGACGGCTTGCCGGACCTCTTCTTCACGGGTAATATGCGGCCCAACCAGCTGTACCTCAACCTGGGCGGCTGCAAGTTTAAGGATATCACCGACCAGGCTTCGCCGGCGCTGGCCGGGCGCAAAAATGGCTGGAAGACCGGCGTAACCATGGCCGACGTGAACGGCGACGGCCGGCTGGATATCTACGTCTGCTACTCGGGCAAAAAGCCGGACGATGTGCGCCGCAACCAATTATTTATCAACCAGGGCAATAGCAAGTTCCTGGAACAAGCCAGCAGCTACGGCCTCGATGACCCCGGCTACGGCACGCAGGCCGCCTTTTTTGATTATGACAATGACGGCGACCTGGACCTGTTTCTACTCAATCACAATATCAAAAAGATTGATAACATGGAGTTTGCCCGCTACAAAGGCGAAGTGGACGCGCTGGCGGGCAACAAGCTGTTTAAGAACGAGAACGGACACTTTACCGACGTTTCCCAAGCCGCTGGCATCATCCAGAGCCCGCTGACCTTTGGGCTGGGGATTGCCGTGGCCGACCTCAACAAAGACGGCTGGCAGGACGTGTACGTCACCAACGACTACAACGAGCCCGATTACCTGTACATCAACAATAAAAACGGCACGTTCACCGACCATTCCAAGCAAATGCTGCGGCATCATTCCCACTTTTCGATGGGCGTGGATATTGCTGATTTCAACAACGATACGCAACCCGATATTTTTACCCTGGACATGCTGCCGGCGGATAATCACCGCCAGAAGTCGCTGCAACTACAGGAGAATTACGAGACGTTTGCGCTGCTGCTTCAGCAGGAGTTATACCCGCAGTACATGCGCAATATGCTGCACCTCAATAACGGAGACGGCACATTTAGCGAAATTGCGCAGCTCGCGGGCGTGTCCAAAACGGATTGGAGCTGGTGCCCGCTGATTGCCGACTTTGACAACGACGGCTACAAGGATATTTACATCAGCAACGGCTACTTGCGCGATTACACCAACAAGGATTTTTTGCGCTACTGGGGCGATTATAAAATCAAAAAGGCGATGGCCAGAGAGCCGTTTTTGCTGATGGATCTGGTGACCGCGATGCCTTCCACCGCGGTGCCCGATTACATCTTCAAAAACGAGCATAACCTGACTTTTTCCAACCAGCAGGAAGCGTGGGGCCTCAACCAAACCAACATGTCCAACGGAGCTATTTACGCCGACCTGGATAATGACGGCGACTTGGATTTGGTGGTCAATACGATGAACCAGCCGGCCAGCGTCTACCGCAATCACAGCACCGATGTGCACCACATGGCCTACCTAGCCCTGAAGCTGACCAGCCCGGCCCAGAACACTCAGGCCGTGGGCGCCAAAGTGTACGTGTACACGCCCGGCCAGGTGCAGTACCAGGAAGTGAACCCCAATCGGGGCTATCTGTCGTGCGTGTCCACGACGCTGAATTTTGGGCTGGGCACCAACCAGCGGGCCGACTCGGTGCGCATTGTTTGGCCCAATCAAACGTCGCAGCTGCTGACCGCGGTGAAAGCCAACCAGCTGCTCCAGCTCACCGGCCAGCCCACCGCTAAGCCAGTAATGCCGCCGGCCGCTAGCCCCAAAACGGTGTTCAAGCCCGCCGCGCCCTTGTTCGATTTCAAGCCGGAAGAGGTGACGTTGAATGACTTTAAGCGCCAGCTGCTCATGCTGTTCATGTATTCTAAGACCGCGCCGGTGCTCGTGAAGGCCGACGTGAATAAGGACGGCCTGGACGACCTTTTTGTGAGTGGCGCCAAGGACGAAGTAGGCCGGCTTTACGTGCAGCAGCGGGGAGGCAAGTTTGCAGAAGCCGCCCTCGGGCGCCCGGCTGGCCTGCCAATCGGCACCGTGGCCGCCGCCGCTTTTTTGGATGCCAACGGCGACGGCTACCCCGATTTGTACCTCGCCAAAGGCGGCTACGCGCTCTACGAAGCCGGGGAAGCCGACTTGCAGGACGAGCTTTACCTCAACGATGGCAAGGGGCGCCTGGCCTTGGCGGCTGGTGGCTTGCCAGTGCTCACCGGCGGCAGCAAAAGCTGCGTGCGGGTGGCCGATGCCGACCACGACGGCGACCTCGATATTTTCGTGGGGGGCCGCGTGATTCCGGGCCGCTACCCCTCGCCCCCGCCGAGCTACTTGCTGCTCAATAATGGCCGGGGCAAGTTTACGGCCGCCGACGTGCCGTTTGCCCACGCGGGCATGGTCACCGATGCCCAGTGGATAGACTTGAATAAGGATGGCCGCCCTGACCTCGTGCTGTGCGGCGAAATGATGCCGCTGATGGTGTGGGCCAACACAACGCAAGGCTTTCAGGACCAGACCAGCGACTACTTTGCCACGCCCCAGCTTGGCTTTTGGAATAGCCTGCACGTGGCCGACGTCAACGCCGATGGGCAGCCCGACTTGGTGGCCGGCAACCTGGGGCTGAACAGTCCGCTGCGAGCCACCGCCCAGGAGCCAGCTACGCTGTACTACGCTGATTTTGATGACAATGGCTCCATCGACCCGTTCTTCAACTTCTACGTGCAGGGCAAGAGCTACCCGTTTGTGAGCCGCGACGAGCTGAACGAAGTGATTTACCCGATGCGGCGGCGCTTTACCTCGTACAAAGCCTACGCCGACGCTACGATGGCGGATATTTTTAGCAGCGAAGACCTGGCTAAGGCCAGCAAGCTGGAAGCGACGGAGCTGCGCACCACGCTGTACCTCAACAACAAAGGCAAGTTTACGGCGACCGACTTGCCCGTGGAGGCGCAGTTTTCAATGGTCAGCCAGATTACGAGCGGCGACTACAACCACGATGGCCACCCCGACCTGCTGCTGCTCGGCAACCACACCGATAACCGCCTGAAAATCGGCAGCCTGGATGCCAACTACGGCTGCCTGCTGCAAGGCGACGGCCAGGGGCATTTCAGCTACGTGCCGCAGCCGGCGGCGGGAATCTGCGTGGTTGGCGACGTGAAATCGGTGAGTGAAATCCGGGTAAACCGGCAGCTTTACTTAGTGGTGGGAATCAGCAACGGCCCCGTACAGTTTTATCAGGAATGATGATGCGCATAATTGGCCTGGTACTCCTGGCACTAGCCGCGCTCACGGGCAGCCGAATGCCAGAGCACAGCCCACGGCTAACGCTAGCCGAGCAGCTGAACCCCGGCAAGGCGCTGGATGCCATCAACATGACGATGGTGCACGATGTGGTGAGCCCACCGGTGGCGGGGCGCTATTATGCCTACTGTATGCTGGGCGCTTACTGCCTCGTGGCCACGCATAACCAAGGCTTGCCGCCGCTGCCGCGCCTGGTGCAGAGCTTTCCGGCTACCCTGCGGCTAGACACCATCAAGGCCCGCTACGACTACCAAATAGCCGCCTACTACAGCATCCTGGAAACCGCTCGCCTGCTGCTGCCCTCGGGCGAAACGCTGGCTGATGAGCAGCAAGAGTTTCGGCAAGCGCTGGCCAAGCGAGGCATCAGTTCCAGCGTGCTCGCCCAGTCGGTACGGGTCGGCCAGCTCGCCGCCGCTGCCGTCGCGGGTTTTTCCAAAACCGATCGCTACAGCCGGCTGAGCGCCCTAAAGCGCTACACGCCGCTGAAAGACGAGGGCAGCTGGTACCCTACTCCACCGGCCTACCTCGAAGCCGTGGAGCCCAACTGGAAGACGGTGCGCCCAATGGTCATCGACTCGGCCGACGAGTTTAAGCCGGCGCCACTCATCCCGTTTAGCAAGGACACTGCCTCGGCCTTTTACCACCAAGTACAGGCGGTATACAAAGCGTCGAAGCGGCTAACCGAAGAGCAAGTAGTAATGGCGCAGTTTTGGGATTGTAACCCCTTCGCCGTCAGCACTTCGGGGCACATGGCCATTGGCTTTAAGAAAATCAGCCCGGGCGGGCACTGGATGAATATTGCAGCCTTGGTTTCCAGGCAGGCAAACCTTGGCTTTGACAAAACGGTGGTCGTGCTTTGCGCGGAGGGCCTTACGCTCATGGATGCCTTTATCAGCTGCTGGGAAGCGAAGTACTTTACCAACCGGATTCGGCCCGAAACCTACATCAACCGGTATATGGATGTGAAGTGGCAGCCCGTGCTGCAAACGCCGCCCTTCCCGGAATACACCAGCGGGCACGCGGTTATTTCCGCCGCTTCGGCCGAGCTGCTGACCTACCTGCTGGGCGAGAAATTTGCCTACACCGACGATACCGAGATTCCTTTTGGCAGCGGCAAGCGAGCATTTACCTCGTTTCGGCAAGCGGCCGGCGAGGCCTCGATCTCCCGCTTCTACGGCGGAATTCATTACCTGGAAAGCTGTACCAAAGGCAGCGCCCAAGGGCAGCGCATAGGGCGCTTCGTCGTGGCTAAGCTGCAAAGCACTGGCATTAAGCCGTTGAGTAATAAGATAAAAGCAGGCAGTAATTAGCGTTGGTACCGTTGACCTATTCCCAGCGCGGTGCTTAAGTAGCCTAGCCCTCGTGCAACGGCGGCGCGGGCAGCCCAAAGATGTCGCGCAAGGCGCGGCGAGCGGCGTAGTAGCCGCAGAGACCGTGCACCCCCGCGCCGGGCGGCGTAGCCGACGAGCACAGGTACAGCCCCTGCTGCGAGGTGCGGTAGGGCGAAGCCCGCAGGGCAGGCCTCGTAAACAACTGGCTGATATTCAATAAGCCCCCATTAATATCACCCCCAATATAGTTGGGGTTGTGGGCCTCTAGCTGGGCGGGGCTGAAGGTGTGGCGGGCCAAAATACGCTCCCGAAAGCCCGGCGCGAAGCGCTCGACCTGGCTTTCGATGGCCGCTGTTTGGTCGAGGGGCGAGCCGTTGGGCACGTGGCAGTAGGCCCAGGCCGTCTGCTGGCCAGCCGGCGCGCGGGTCGGGTCAAACAGACTTTGCTGCGCCAGCAGCACGAACGGCCGGGCCGGGTGCTGGCCCTGCGCCGAGGCCCGCTCGCTGGCAGCTATCTCGGCCAGGGTGCCGCCCAGGTGCACGGTGCCCGCCTGGGCGCACTCGGGGGCGGTGAAGGGAATAGGCTCGGCCAGCGCCCAATCGACCTTGAACACCCCCATGCCGTAGCGGTAGCGCCGCAGCTGCCACTGGTAAATGCGCGACAAGCTGTGGCCGGCAATCTGCAAGAGCTGCGCCGGCGTCACATCGAAGAGCACGGCCCGCGCCGCCGGCAGCTGCGCCAGCGAGCGCACGTAGGTGCCCGTTTCGACCCGGCCACCCAGGGCAGTAAAATGGGCTACCAGCGCATCGGCCAGGGCCTGCGAGCCACCCTGGGCCAGGGGCCAGCCCTGGCGGTGCGCCGTAGTCAGCAGCACCAGCGCGATGGCCGAGGTAGCCAGGTTGCTGAGGGGCTGAATGGCGTGGGCAGCCATGCCAGCCAGTAGGCCTTTAGCTTTTTCGCCCGCGAAGCGCCGGGCTAACATAGTGGCTGGCTGCAAAGCCGACAAGCCAAACCGGGCCAGCTCCAGTGGGTGCCGGGGCAGGTGGAGCGGGGCCAGCACGTCGGGGGCCAGATGGGGCCACTGCGCCACGAGCGGGGCCAGCAGGCGGTGGTAGGCGGCGCCGTCAGGGCCCAGGCTACGGGCCGTATCGGGCAGCGAAGCCAGCGCCGCGGCCGCCGTGCCGTCGTCGAACGGATGGGCGGCGGCTACGGGCGGCGTAATATATACTCGTCACGAAGTAAGTTGCGCGTCGATAATATGAAATTTACGGGTCAGTA
>CAZERY010000048.1:0-18087 GCA_964514915.1 uncultured Hymenobacter sp. | reverse complement strand
TGGCGATGGGCAGGCCGGTGAGGTCAATCACCATCGTCTGGTAATTGATGAGCGCTTCGAGGCGGCCCTGGGCAATTTCGGCCTGGTAGGGCGTGTAGGCAGTGTACCAGCCGGGGTTTTCGAGGATGTTGCGCTGGATAACCGGCGGCAGCGTGGTATCGTGGTAGCCGAGGCCGATGTAGCTCTTAAACACCTTGTTCTGCCCGGCGATCTGCTTGAAGCGCCGCAGAAACTGGCGCTCGGTGAGGGCCGGCGGCAGGGCCAGCGCCTGGGGTAGGCGAATGGCGGCCGGCACCGTTTCGGCCACTAACTGCTCGACTGATTCGACTCCAATGGCTTGCAGCATCGCCTGCTGGTCGGCGCGGGTCGGGGCATTGTGGCGGGTTTCAAAAACGTCGGCAGGCTTGAATCTAAACGACATAAACGGGGGCTGGAAAGGGGAGAAGGAGCAACTTATTCCTCAGCAAAGGTACGCCCCGATTGGCCGGGGGTAGGGTGTACTTTTGGGCACTTTACTGTTGTGCCCATGCCTTTTTTCCTCCTCATCGGCCTACTGCGCGAAGGCCGCACGCCGCCCGACCGCCGCGTAGCCCTCACGCCCAAAAAATGCGTGGAGCTGCAAGACACCTATCCCGGCCTGCGGGTGCGGGTGCAGCCCAGCCCCCACCGGGCCTTTGCCGACCAAGAGTACCGCGACCTGGGCCTGGAGGTAGCCGACGATATGACGCCCTGCGACGTGCTGCTGGGGGTGAAGGAAGTGCCCGCGGCTTGGCTGATAGCCGGCAAAACGTATTGCTTCTTCTCGCACACCGTGAAGCAACAGCCCCGCAATCGCGCGCTGCTGCAAGCCGTTCTGCAAAAGGGTATTACGCTGATCGACTACGAGCTGCTGACCAATGCGGCCGGTGAGCGCGTGGTAGCGTTTGGGCACTGGGCGGGCATTGTGGGCGCCTACAACGGGCTGCTGACCTACGGCCGCAAGCACGGGCTATTTACCCTGAAGCCGGCCTGGCAGTGCGTCGATATGGAGGACATGCAGGAAGAGTTCTTTAAAGTCAAGCGCCTGCCGCCCATCAAGATAGCCGTTACGGGCTCGGGCCGGGTGGCGCAAGGAGCGGTGGAGGTGCTGGGCCGCATGGGCATCCGGCGCGTGAGCGTGTACGACTACTTATACCTCGACTTCAACGAGCCGGTGTACGCGCAGCTGCGCAGCTCCGACTACAACCGCCGCCGCGACGGCCGGGTGTGGGATACCACCAATTTCCACCACGAGCCGGCGGCTTACGAATCCGCGTTCGCTACCTTCCTGCCGGTCACCAATCTGCTCATTGCCTGCGCTTACTGGGACCCCGCCGCCCCGCGGCTTTTTTCGGAGGCCGATACTCGCCGGCCTGATTTTAAGCTCGATACCATCGCCGATGTGACGTGCGACGTGGACGGCTCCATTCCGCTCACCAAGCGTAGCACGACTATCGAGGCGCCCGCCTTCGACTACGACCGCGCCACGGGCGAATTAGGGCCGGCCTACGCGCAGCCCGGCGCTATTACCGTGATGGCCGTGGATAACTTGCCCTGCGAGCTACCCCGCAACGCGAGCCGCGACTTTGGGCGGCAGCTGCTCGACCAGCTGTTTCCGCACTTGCTGGGTGGCGACCCGGCCGGCGCGCTGGCCCGTGCCACCATTGCCAGCAGCGGGCACCTGCGGCCGCGCTACGAGTACCTGGCCGGCTACGTAGGGCGCCCGCCGGGCGCCGCCATGTACCCACCACCTTTGTGCCCATGAAGCTGAACGTCCGCGCTACTACGCCCGAGCTGATGGATGATCTCGGCCTGGCTACCGCAGAGCTACGCCAAAACCTCGATGAGCTCGAAACCATCAATACCTGGCTCGGGGGTTACCAGCCGGTGCTGGCAGCGCTAAGCCGGCTACGGCCGCACTTTCCGGCGGGCCAGCCCCTGCGGCTCGCCGACCTGGGCAGCGGCGGCGGCGACACCCTCCGCCACGTAGCCCGCTGGGCCCGGCAGCGCCGGCTGCCAGTGCAGCTCACCGGCATCGACGCCAATGCCTTTATGCTGGAGTATGCGGCGGCCAAAAGCCAGCAGTACCCCGAAATCAGCTACCGCCAGCTCGATATTTTTTCGGCTGAGTTTGCCGCGCAGCCCTACGATGTGCTCACGGCTAGCCTATTTTGCCACCACTTCACCGATGCCGAACTGGTGGAGCTGCTGCGCCGCTGGCACCGGCAGGCGCGGCTAGCGCTAGTTATCAACGACTTGCACCGCCACCCGCTCGCCTACTATAGCATCAAGTACCTAACCCGGCTGCTGGGGGGCTCGCGCCTCGTGCAACACGACGCGCCCCTCTCGGTAGCGCGGGCCTTTTCGCGCCAGGACTGGCAGCGGCTACTCGCCCAGGCGGGGATTACCGAGTATTCGTTGCGCTGGTGCTGGGCCTTTCGGTGGCAGGTGGTTATCCATAGTGCGGAGTAGGTCCGCGCGGCTAGTGCATTATTATCGTTGAAGGTCCCTTAATGTGAGATTGCTTCTCGTATTCCATTAGCGGCAAAGCCACTTAACTAATGTAGCTTACATAAGCGGCGTCGCGGAATAAGGATGGTTTTACCCCTCGCGCCCCAGACGTCTGAGTAGGGTAATTTTTTGGTTCAGTGTTGATTAGCCTAATTTTTCGCCACCTATTTTTCACTATCTTGCCTGTGTAAAATCACAAAGCAATGCCCGCCAGCTACTGGGCCTCTGCTAGTTGTTGCCCTGCTTAATGCGCCTTCTCAAACTTTTGAACCAGGCCACCCTACAAGAACAGGTAAAATAAAATGTCTTATGGCATCCTTAACCACTTCACCGTCAATTCTATGTTGGTCATAAAGAAAATAGTGCTTGTCTTGGGTAGCCTCTGCATTGCTGGGCGCGCGCAGGCACAATTTGGGGTCACGGTAGGCCCTAACTATGCTCAGTTTGCCATCACCACCCGCGACCAGTTCCAAACGGTCGAACCCGTGGGAAAAGTGGGCTACCAGGTGGGCGCTTTTTATGAGCATAAAGTAGCCGACCGTGTTTCGCTGGTGCCCGAGGTGCAGTTCAGTCACCAACGAACCAACTTGGACATCCATGATTTCGAGGAAGGCTACCAAACTACCTATCAGGTTCGGCGCTCGTACGTGAGCGTGCCCCTTACGTTGCGCGTCTACCTGGGCAAGGTGTATCTGGACTTCGGCTCACAGGTGGGAGCCTTACTGAACGCCCACGAAGAAGGGACCACTCGTTCCATTTTTAACCCCACTGCGGTCCGCTCTTTTAATCAATCCGCTCGCGACAGCTACCAGCGGTTCGACTTTGCCTCCATCGTGAGCCTGGGCTTGAAGCTTCCGGCCGGTTTAGGGGGCGCTCTACGCCTAATCAACAGCTGGAGCGATATGAATCGGGGGAATCAGCCGAACCGCTATACTGGTTCACTCGGTAGCGTGACGATCCAAACTTCGTTGAGCTACCGCCTGGCAGCCGGCCATGATTGACTTCGGTTAAAGGGTTAGTTTGCGAAGCAGCCCTCAGCCCCGAAAAAGACGGCATAACATGTTGTAAACGGTCGGGCCTAGCATGTAAAGAACGGTAGCCAAGCTGCCGCAATAAAATAAAAGCCAGTTTTTTAGCAGTAGCTACCGCACAATTTCTAACAGCATAGCCTCCATCGTCAGGCCGGGGCCAAAGGCGCAGCTGAGCACCGGCGCGCCGTGGTCGGCGGGCGTGACGGTGGCGAGCAGCTCGCGCAGTACGAAGAGTATTGTAGCCGACGACATGTTGCCATAGTCGCGCAGTATCTGGTAGGCAAAGCGGTTGTCTTCTTTGCTCAGGCTCAAAGCTTTCTCGATAGCCTCCAGGATCTTGCGGCCGCCGGGGTGCAGCGCAAAGTGGCGGATATCCTCTCGCCGCACGGGCAGGTCGTGCAGCAAGCCGGCCAGCAATTGCCCGATGCCACCCTCAATCAGCCCCGGCACGTAGCCCGACAGCGTCATCTCAAAGCCAAAGTCGCCGATGTGCCAAGCCATGTCCTGCACGCCCGCCGGTTCGAGGCCGCAGTGAAAGGCTTGCAGCGCCAGGCAGGGTCCCGGCAGCGGCTGGCCCAGCACCAGGGCCGCCGCCGCGCCGTCGCCAAACAGCGCATTGCTCACGAGGTGGTCGGGCTCGTGGCTTTTCTGAAAGTGCAGGGTGCACAGTTCCACACTCACTACCAGCACCCGGGCGGTAGGGTCGGCCCGCACTATGCCGTCGGCCAGGCGCAGGGCATTGACCGCCGCGTAGCACCCCATAAAGTTGACGCAGGTGCGGCGAATACTCGGAGCCAGGCCCAAGGCTGTCACCAGCTCGATGTCGAGGCCCGGCGCGTACATGCCGGTGCAGCTCACGGTGATGAGGTGCGTGAGGCTAGCGGGCGCGATGGCTGGTGCCTGGGCCAGCGAGGCCCGCACCGCCGCCAGGGCTAGCGGCAGCGCCTCACGCCGGTAAGCAGCCATGCGCGGCCCCACGCTCGGGAAGGGCTCGAGGCCGGGCGTATTGGGGAAGAACTCGTAGGCGCCATCGGCCCGGCCGTAGTCGGGCAGCACGGTATAGCGCTGCTCAATGCCCGACACCCGGTACAGCGCCCGCAGCTTACGGGTGCCGGCAGCATCCAGCTCCAGCGCCTGCGCCATGAAGTTGGCAATGACGGGCTGCGCTAAGCGGTGGGGCGGAGTAGCGGTGCCAATGGCACCCAGGTAACTGGGCATTTGGTGGTTACGGGTAGTTATCTAGGCAATAAAACCAGCACAAGTCACTACCCTAGCAGGGTGGAGCGGGCCAGAGGAGCTTCATTTACGGAACCTAAGGAGTTTCGGCAGGCAAAAAGCGAATAATTACGCGTACTTTCAAAACGGCTGGCCGTGGGTTTGGCGCATAAGCGCCCGCACGCCAGCTGGCCAGTGGCGCAGGGCGCCCACTACTAACTCGCTCAGCACCGGTCCCCCAAAAAGCCCTTGCACTGCCCGCCCCACCCGTAGCCGCGTGCCAAACTGCTGCTGCCAGGCGCGGGCATACGCGGCTTCGAGGGCTAGGCGCGGCAGCTGGCCGCGTAAAAACTGGTTGGCGAGCGGAGCTACCAGCGCGGCCCCCTGCAAGGCCATCGCCATGCCATTGCCACAGAGCGGCGTGATGAGGCCCGCCGCGTCGCCCACCATCAGCAGGTGCTGCTCGACGGGCGCCTTGGGCGCAAAGGAAATCTCGTTGATAACCTCGGGCTGCGCGTATAGCCGCTCGGCACTGCTGAGAATGGCGGCCAGGTGAGGGTTCTGGGCTAGCACCTCACCTTCGAGCGCGGCCACCGATCCGCTACGCCGCAGGTTGTCGCGGGTAGTTAAGTAGCAGAAGCACAGTCGGTCGTCTTCAATGGCCGAAATGCCGGCGTAGCCATCCCGAAAATTGTGCAACGCAATCACGTCGCGCGGAAAGCCGGCCAGCCGCAGGTGGTACTTTACCCCCACGTAGGGCGAGCGCTGCCCAAAAAACGGCCGGTCGAGCTGCCGGTCCAGCGCACTGCGCTTGCCGTAGGTGCCGAGTACCAGGCGCGCCGTCAGGTGGCGCCCATCGGCAAGGGTCACTTGGTGGCGGTCGGTGGCCGCATCAAACGTGACGGCCGCCACCGTGGCCGGCAGCACAAACTCGACGCCCCGTGCCAGGGCTAGCTGGTACAAGAACTCGTCGAGCCGGTAGCGGCTCACCCCAAAGCCGCCCAAATCCAGTGGGCTGTCGAGCACGCGCCCGGCCGGCGACGACAACCTAAACCGACTAATGCTAGCTGGGGCCAGCGGGGCGGGGTCGGCCCCCAAGCGGCGCAGGTACGGCAGTACCTCGTGGCTCACGTACTCGCCGCACACCCGATGAAAAGGATACTGTTTGCGCTCAATTACCACCACCCGCTGGCCCCGCCCCGCCAAGTCGAGTGCTGCCGCTAGGCCCGCCAGCCCGCCGCCTAGTATTAGCACATCGGCGGCATTGGAGAGGAATGTAACGGAACTAGGCACGAGCAATACAGGAAAAAAACTAGATTTATGGGATTAATCGTATAATTAAGGGGCGGCCTGCCGTACTTTTGCCCAACCAAAACGAATTACAATCGTTAACTTCAACCCCACCCAGCTACTATATTCTGGTTGACAATGTTATGAAACAACACGTACTATTTGCTTTATTATGGTGTAGCGGCCTCGGACTACTTACGGGCAGCCTGTTGCCGAGGCAGGCCGAAGCAGCCGATTTGCCGCGTCAAACTATTGTGCGACCTACGCTCGACGAGCGTACGCTGGTAGTATATCCCAATCCAAGCACCGGAATTGTGCACTTAACTATCAGCGGCTTAGAAGGCCGTAAAGTCGAGGTAAGCGTACTCAACGTCATCGGGTCGGTAATGTACCGCGAAACGCTGAGCGACCTGAACGAGCGCTCAACGCGCACGCTCGACCTCAGTCGCTTTGCCAATGGGCTGTACTACGTGAAACTGGAAGCTGATAATTCGAGCCAGCTTTGTAAACTGGTTATTCGCTAGTTGGGCACCTCCTGCTACTTGCCAGCCGCGCAACCTTCAAACCGTTTAAAACAAAAAAAGCAGCTGATCGAGCTGCTTTTTTATTTTGGGCGAAGTTATCAAAACCTAGCTGGCATGCACGGGCACTGGGCTTACCATATTACGCACGCGGCGTACAGTATCGAGAGCGAGGAGGGCGGTGGCCACTGCAAGAGCCAAAAACAGATATAACATGACAAGGAGGCAATAAGGGTGAAAAACGAAAGCTGCCTGATGAGGCAAGTCGTTACAGTGCTTTAAACCGCAGCATGGACTATAGAGTTACTATAAAATTCGGGCAATTCTAAAATTAATGGTAGAAGACCGCAGCAGTCCACTCCGTAGAAGGCGGTAAAACGAGCGATCTGCCTGCAAGTAGTTAACAACGACAAGCGTCCCGCATCCAAGCAGGAAGTTGGTGTTTGGGGTTGGTTAAGCACGTCAAATTGCCAGCTCAACCCACGCCGGGCAGTGATCCGAATGCACGATATCGGGCCATAGACCAGCCCCGCGTAGGTGGGGTAACAAAGCGGGGTCGAGCAGCAAATGGTCGAGGCGCCAGCCCACGTTGCGCTGGCGCGAGCCCGCGCGGTAGCTCCACCACGAGTAGTGGCCGGGAGCTTCGGGGTAGATCTGCCGGAAAGAATCGACGAAGCCGTCGGCGAGCAGGTCTCGGAACCACTGGCGCTCTTCGGGCGTGTAGCCGGGGCTATTTTGGTTGGCCTTGGGGTTGTGCAGGTCGAGGGCTGCCTGGCAGCAATTAAAATCACCGCCAATCACCAGCGGCAGCGCGCCCGCCTGCTGGCGCAGCTCGGCCACGTAGGCCCGAAACCAGTGCAGCCACGCCACCTTAAATGCCTGCCGCACCGGGCCGCTCGTGCCCGATGGCATGTACGTATTCAGCACCGACACCCCCTCAAAGTCGAGCCGCAGCACCCGCCCTTCATCGTCGTAGAGCGCATTGCCGCAGCCCGTTACCACGGCCTTGGGTACGAGGCGGCTGAAGGTAGCCACGCCGCTGTAGCCGGGCTTTTGGGCGGGATGCAGGTAAGCGTGGTAGCCCAGGGCCGCCAGGCCGCTTACGTCGAGCGCAGCGGTGCCGGCCTTTATTTCCTGCACGCAGAGCACATCGGGCTCGGTAGTGGCTACCCAGTCGAGCAGCCCCTTGCTCAGGGCTGAGCGCAAGCCATTGAGGTTATAGGAAACGATTTTCACGTGGGGTGGGGAGGTCGGCGGCGCTGGGCTAGCCAGTCTGCTGCGGGCAGGTTAGTCGGCTTCTTCCAGCGAGTCGAAGTACTCCAGCATGTGCCACTTCAACATGCGTTCCTGCTCTTTCAAGTTGGCAAAGGGCACGGGGGTAAGGAGCTTGTAGTGGGGCCAGCCTTCGTCGTCGGTGCGCTCTAGCTCGTAGTGGCCGCTGAGGCTGAACAGCTTGCACGTCGCAATGTGCATAAGGTCCTGTTTCTGCTCTTTGGTAAACTCGGCTACGCCCTGGCCCAGCTCCTGCACCCCGATGAGGAGCAGCAGCGCGTTTAGGTCGGGCCGCCGGCCAAAGCGCTCCTGCATAGTGGCGAGCAGCGTTTCCCAGCGGGCCGCAAACTCCGCCTCCGTTTCGTGCTGGGGCGCACCTTGGGGGCCGCTAGTGCTCATGGGGCGGGTGCGGGGCCGAGTGGTGGGGTGCCGCCAGCGCGGCCTCGGCGCGGAGCGTTTCCCAATATTCTACCGCCCGGCGGAAGTGCGGAATCACGATGCTACCCCCGATGAGGTTAGCAATGGAAAATACCTCGAATACCTCCTCGTCGGTTAGGCCTTCCTCGTGGCACTTGCCCAGGTGGTACTTCACGCAATCATCGCAGCGCAGCACCAGCGAGCAGGCCAGCCCCAGCATTTCCTTGGTTTTTACGTCGATGGCGCCGGCGGCGTACGTGTTGGTATCGAGGTTGAAGAAGCGCTTGATAACCTTGTTGTCGTAGGCCAGCACGCGCTCATTCATGCGCTGGCGATAGTCATTAAAATCGGTAGTCAGAGACATCGTAACGTAGGTAAGAAGTATTATTGCTGGACGTAAGCCGGCTGGCTTTTTCGGGGCTAACCCGCTCAGAAACGTTCGCGGCTAGCATCCCTGGCGAAGCCGGTCACCACAGCGGCCCGTTAATTCCCCAAAGTTACCGCATCCCCAAGCACTCTATGCTGCGCCTGCTGCTAGCCGACTTCACGGCGCTCTTTTTTCCACAAGCTTGCCTGGCTTGCGCCGAGCCGCTGGTGCCCGGCGAGCAGCACTTGTGCACCACCTGCCGGGCCGAACTGCCTTATACCGATTACCACCTGCTACCCGCCGCGCAAAACCCTTTAAGCCGCCGCTTTTGGGGCAAGCTCCCGGTAGAGTATACGCTGAGCTACTTACGATTTTTGCGCCACGGGCGGGTGCAGCAGCTTCTGCACCAGCTCAAGTACCAAGGGCAGCAGCAAGTGGGGCGGGCGCTAGGGCACTTGTATGGCGCTGAGCTGCTAGCCGCCGGCCTGGGGCCCGCCTTCGACCTGATAGTGCCCGTGCCGCTGCATCAGCGTAAGCTGGCCCGCCGGGGCTACAACCAGGCCGATGCCTTCGCCGAAGGCTTGGCGCTGGCCTTGGCTTGCCCGCGCGCGGCCACCGCGCTGCGCCGCACCGAACACACTGCTTCCCAAACCAATAAAAGCCGGGCTGAACGGTGGCAGAACGTTTCCACCGTGTTCGAAGTAGCCCAGCCGTCCAGCATCGCTGGGCGCCACATTCTGCTGGTTGATGACGTCCTGACTACCGGGGCCACCCTCGAAGCGTGCGGTGCAGCCTTGCTAGCTGCGGGCGCCCGCGCCGTGAGCATCGCCACCATTGCCTGCGCCGAATGAGATCGCATCTCCAGCCGGGGTAGCGGGTTTTAAGGACCCGCTTTTATTCGGCCGTAATTGTATTAAGGTAAGAAACGTTGGTGTAGGAGGTAGCGCTTTACCCACAAAGCTGCGAGGCCTGACGCTTAGCCTGCGGAGACAAAATGCAAAAAGGCCGCTCTGGTGAGCGGCCTTTTTACGTATGCCAGAATTCGAATTTCGGCAGGAAACTGCTAGTAACACAATTCGCCGAAGCTATAAAATCGTGGTTTTACTTGTTAGAGCCCGCGTTAATCATGGCGCACCGGAAGCCAATGGTCGAGGTAGCTGAATCTTCCGCCATGTAGCGGCGAGTACCCGGCGAGAGGTAGTAGGCCACATCGCGCCACGAGCCACCTTTGTACACGCGCACGTGGTCGTCGATTAGCGACTGGTAACCCTTCTTGTCGTACTTATCGGCTGCGTCACCCACCCCGTTGCGACGGAAAGGGTTCAGGTCTTCCACATCCTGGAAGGAAAGCGGACGGTACACGTCCTGCACCCACTCGTTCACGTTGCCCGCCATGTTGTAGAGGCCATAGTCGTTGGGTGGGTAAGCGTACACGTACTCCGTAATCATGGCGCCGTCGTTGAGGCTGCCGGCAATACCAGCGTAGTCGCCGCGGCCACGCTTGAAGTTAGCCAAAAATTGCCCCTGCTTGCTGCCGTACGGGTTGCGGGTCGAGCGGCCATCCCAAGGATAAATACGCTTTTCCTCCTGGTTTTCGTTGCCTACTTCCTGCGTGCCTACGAGGGCTTGGGCGGCGTATTCCCATTCAGCTTCGGTAGGCAGGCGATAGTTGGGGAGCGTGTTGCCATCTTCGATAGAAGCCCCACCTTTACCAGTAGCTAGCGCGCCAGCTCCGCCGCCTTCAGCCGCGCCAGTGGCAGTAGCGTCACCTTTCTTACTTTTCTTTTTGCCGAATAGGCCGCCACCTTTACTGCCGCTGCCGCCTTTGGCCATATTCTCGTTCACCTTGGCCGTGCGCCACGCGCAGTAGCTATCGGCTTGCAGCCAGTTGACGCCCACTACGGGGAAGTAGCGGAAGCCGGGGTAGCGGAGGTAGTACGTCACGTATGGGTCGTTGAACGACAAGTCGCGGGCCCACACGGTAGTATCTGGCAGGGCGGCGCGATATTTCTCTTCCGACGAGTCCTTGTGCAGGTAGTGCAGGTACTCAAGCCAGTGAATGTTAGCTACTTCGGCTTCATCCATAAAAAACGAGGCGATCGTAACCGTGCGCTCCAGGTTGTCGTGGTTATTGGTCACGTCTTCTTCCGTCGAGCCCAGTACCGTGCGGCCGCCCTCGATGAATACCAGGCCGGGGCCGGTCGGGATTTTTTCGAAGTCCGATACCTTCATACCCTCATCGGTATTGTAGGCGATGCCAGTAGTTGAGGAGGCCTTACCCGGATTCGTAGCCGTCGGAGCTCCCTTTTTGCCGCAGCTGGCCAGGGCCAGCGTGCCGACCGCCAGCACACTGAGATAACTAGTAAATTTCATAACAAAAGAATTTGCCGAGGGCGCGAATAAATTATACGGAGCAATTTGGTTGCAATATTACAAACAATCAGAAGCTGGGGCAAGGGGCTATTGGATAATTCCGTCGTTTGAGCCGGCGAAAGGCGCTTTCTACCTTGTCAAACGCCCGTAGGGTCAAAGTTATTTCGTGGGCGCCGCCCAAGTCGCTGGCCAACTGGCTCAAACCGATGTCGTAGCTATAGCCCAACCGAAAGTCGCCGTATTCAATTCCCGCCACTGCTGCTAGCACGTGCTGGGTGCCACTCAGGTTGGGGCCGGTGAGTGTGCGGTAGATTGCGCCCAGCGTAATGGGCTGGGCAATGAGATACAAGCCGGCATCGGCGCGCTGGGAGCCTCCCTGATGGGTATAAGTAGCGGTGGGCACGAGGCTGATTTCACGTACCTCACTGCGGGCGGCGCCAGCGGGCCGCTGCAAAAACAGCTTGTAGCCCCCGCTCACCGTCAGGCGCATGGGCAGCGTAGCTTGCCGCTGAAAGCCCAAATCGGGCTGGTTGACGTGCTGGCCCGACAAGCTCAGCCAGCCTTGCTCGGCGTAGAGCACGCCCCCCACGCCCACCGTGAGGTAGTTGATGGGCGGAAACCCCGCCAGGCTCTCGGCCGACGGCCCCAGCGAAGTGCCATCGGCGCTGAATTGGTCACCAAACGAAAAATTGTCATAGGCTACCCGCTGGCGGCCGTAGCCTATACTAGCCCCGCCGCTCAGGGCCAGGGTGCGCGTGAGGCGCGTGTGGTAGGCATACTGAGCGCTAGCCTCCAGGCGAGTGTAGCCCACGGCGCCCGTCCGATCCTGGCTGATGAGCAGGCCCAGCGCGTGGTGCAAGCCGGGCTTGGGCAGCCGAAAATCGGCCGCTATCTGCGCGGTTTGGAATGTGCCCGCCAGCTGCGGAAACTGATCGCGGTAGCTCAGCGTGGTGCTGTAGTCGTCGAGCAGGCCCGCCCAGGCCGGGTTTTGTGCCTGGCGATTGGCAAACGCCTGGGAGAAGTAGACATCCTGCGCCCGCCCACTAGTCGCTGCCAACAAGCCCAAGCCAAGGAGGGCTAGCCGGGAGACAACGGAAAAACGGGAAAGCTGGGCCATGGAGAAGTTACTGCCAGCTACTCGCTACGGGCTAGCCACCAGCGAGTAGTTGACAATGACAACGAATTTACTTCTTCGTAATTGTAAATTCTACCCGGCGATTGAAGCGGCGGGTTTCTTCCTGGTCATTGTTGGCTATCGGCTGGGTGCCGCCAAAGCCCTGCGTGGAAAGGCGTTTGGTATCTATCCCCTTGCTAACCAGGTATTTTTTAACCTCATTTACCCGGTCTTCGCTCAGCTTCAGGTTGAGAGCCGGGTCGCCTTGGTTGTCGGTGTGGCCGCCGATAAGAATCTCCACGTTGGGATAAGTCCGCAAAATTTTAACCAGGCGCAGCAGCTCGGGGTAGGAGCTGGGCTGCAAAACGTACTTGCTCTGCGGGAAGAAAATATTGTTCAGGCGCACCTTCTGGCCCACTTTAAAGGGTACCAAGAACAAATCTTGCTGCTTCTCAGAGTATTTATCGACGCCCGTCACGTCGAGGCTGGCGTTTTCGGCGATGTAGTCGGGCGACTCGGCGCGGTAGCCATACTGCACGCCGGCCGGCAGCACGATGGTGTACGAGCCGTCAATGGGTGAGCTTTCGGCCACGCCAATTTCTTCACCCGTAATCAGGTTTTCGTAGTGAATGATGGCCCTAATGGGCTTTTGGGTCACTGCATCCAGCACTTTGCCCTGCACCAGCGTCACTACTTCGGGCTTGAAAGCGGGAGCCAGCGCAATGCGAAAGATGTCTTTGGAGCCGTCGGTACCGTTGCGCGACGACACGAGGTAGGCGTTGTCGCCCGAAGCCGAAACGGTGTAGTAAGCATCAAAATCGGGGGAGTTCACCACCGGGCCCAGGTTGCGCGGGGCACTCCAGTTGGTCCAGGTGTCGTCGAGGCGCTTCGAGAAAAAAATATCGCTCTTGCCGTAGCCGCCGTGCCCATCCGACGCAAAGTACAGCGTCTTATCATCCGAGGCCAAAAACGGCGCAAAGTCAGCGCCCGACGTGTTGATATTCGGCCCCAGGTTGAGGGGCTTCGTCCACTTGATGGGGCGCTTGGGGTCGGGCTGCACGCCCACGTCGTCGGGCTTCGCAAAGCTCACGTAAATATCCTGCTCACCCTTGCCACCAGTGCGCTGCACCGCCATCAGCAGCGCCTTGCCCGAGGTAGTCAAGAAGCCGTCGATGTGCTCGGGATCTTTGTTTTCGTAGTCGTCAATTTCCACTTTGAGGGGTTTGCTCCAGCCGCCCGGCGAGCGCCGGCTTGTGCTGAAGCCCTTGGGCTCCATAAAGCCGTCGACGTACACGCCGATGAGCAAGGCCGTCTGGCCGTTGGCCGATACCGAAGCCAGGCCGTTGGGATCCTCGGGGCTGTTGGGCGGCGAGCCCAGGTTCCTGGCCAGGCTCCAGGTCTGGTTTTTGCCGCTGGTGAGCTTGGCATAAAAAATATCTTGTGGGTCACGCACGCCGCCCACGTTGCTGCTGGCAAACTGGCGGGCAAAAAACAGCGTGCGGCCATCGGGCGAAATGACGGGGTGCGTGTCTACGTAGCGCGTATTTATATTGGGGCCCAGGTTTTTAAGGGTCGAGTCCATCTGCACCGTTTCCACGGCTGTCGAAGTCGGATTCTTAAAATCCTGCTTCACAATCTGCACATCTACGTTGGCTATCCCGATGGCATCAAGCTGATTTTCGCCGTCTACTTTGGCCGCATTCATCGTCACGCGCGCGCCGATGGTACGATACTTCTCCGGCTTAAACTTGACTTGCAGCGTGCGGTAGGCATCGGGCAGTGGGCCGGGGTTGGCGTTTTTGTATACCTCGTGGCGTTCGCCCCTGGTGTCAATTAGCTCAATCTTGGTAATGGAGCCAGGATTAAAATTCTCAATAACGGTGACTTGCTGCGCTAGTATTGAAGTTGAAAAGCGCACTTCAATAAATTCGTTGGCACTTTCCTTGCCCGGCGTCCAGGCTGCGTTGTTGACCTGGCCGAGCGGCTGGGCATTGGGTTCGCCCAGCACCTTATCGGGGGCAAAAGGCTCCTTGCCAGCCGCTTTTTGCGACGATACCTCGGTTACCTTGCTGGCCCACAACACCGTTTGAGCCTGGGCCGCCCTGCCCCACAAGCAGAAGCCGGCCACGAATGCTATAGCAGTAGAAAAAGGAGTGGAATACAATTTCATTTTTATAAATTGGGCTTCGCTCAGGCTAAAGCCCTGCCGAAAAATTAGATAATCCAATAAACCACGAATAAGCTACCTTGTTGTTACGAACCTACTACCTAAAGGCTGTCTCCGCCAAATCGCAAGGGCTAGCGGTGCCATCTTTGCTCCATGAATTTGCCGAGCAATGCCACCCCGCTTTATGATTATCTGCTCGTGGGCGGCGGGGCAGCGGGCCTTAGCCTAGCCTACCAATTGGCTCAAGAACCGCGGTTAGCGAGCAAAAAGATCCTCCTTATCGAGCCCGAGGCTAAAGACCACAACGACCGCACGTGGTCATTCTGGACCGACCAGCCCGAGCTTACCGATGGTATTGCGGCCCGCACCTGGCACCAGCTAGCTTTTCGCAGCCCGGGCTTTGAGCGGACCATCGACCTGGGCCGCTACCGCTACTGCACTGTGCGGAGCCTCGACTTTTACCAGCTGGTGCACCGGGCATTGGCCGCCCGGCCGGCGCAGTTTACGCTAGTGCACGGCCGGGTAGCATCTTTGGAAAATGCCAGCGAGGGCATACTGGCCACCACCGAAGCCGGGCAAGGCTACACCGCGCGCTATGCCTTCGATAGCCGCCCGCCTGCCGTGCTGCCGCAACCGGCCAGCTACCACTATTTGCTTCAGCATTTTGTGGGATGGGAAATCGAAACAACCCACGATGTTTTTAATGCCGATGTGGTCGAGTTTATGGATTTTCGCGGCGAGCAGCACCACGAGGCGCGGTTTATGTACGTGCTGCCCTTTAGCCCGCGCCGGGCGCTGGTCGAGTACACGCTTTTCTCGGCCCAGGTGCTGGCTAAGGCTGACTACGAAGGAGCCATCCGGGAGTATCTATCCACGACTCTGGGCTTGGCCGCAAGCTGCTATCGCATTGTAGACGAAGAGCGAGGGGCCATTCCGATGAGCGACCATCCGCTACCCGGCCGGGTGGGCACGCACATTATCAACCTGGGCACGCGTGCCGGGCGTGCCAAACCCAGCACCGGCTATGCCTTTCGGCGCATTCAGGCGCAGTCGGCGCGGCTAGTGGCGGCGTTGGCAGCCACTGGCCAGCCACCCCGCGACCCCACGGGCGACAAGTGGCAGTTCCGACTTTTCGACACGCTGCTGCTCGACATTATGCAGCGCCAAGGGGAAAGCACGCGCGATACATTTGCGCAGCTGTTTGCGCACAACCCAGTAACGCGCATCTTTCGCTTTCTAGACGAAAAAACCGGCTGGGCCGATAACCTGCGCATTATGAATTCCGTGTCGGCGGGGCCATTCCTCCGCTCCATCTGGCACGTACTACGCGGCCAGCCGGGCCAACGTAGTAAAAAGTAACGCGCTTCTGGGCTCGCCAGCAACTTCTTGGAAGGAAAATAAAAAACCGTGGGATACACGGGAAAGTGGACCCCACGGTTAAATTTTTGATGATCGGTAAGCCAGGAGTAAACCTAGCTGCCTGTTCACTCAGTTAGTATTCGTCTTCATTAAACATGAAGTCTTCCTTGGTAGGATAATCGGGCCATACTTCCTCGATATTCTCGTAGGGCTGGCCGTCATCTTCGAGGCCCTGGAGGTTCTCCACAACTTCCATCGGGGCGCCCGAGCGGATCGAGAAGTCAATGAGTTCATCCTTGGTGGCGGGCCAGGGAGCATCTTCCAGGTAGGAGGCCAGTTCGAGGGTCCAGTACATAGTCGAGGGGAATTGAGAGGCGTGAAAAAAAACTTGGTAAAAGTAAGCGGCACAGGCACAACGTAGGTACTCTGCGCAAGGTTGGTGCCGGCTAGGCCCCATAGGTTACTGAAAGAGCGTAATGAGCTCAGTTTTAGTTTGAATCTTGCGTTCGAAAGTACGAATTTTCCCTTGGAGCAGCTGCCGAAACTGGTCGTTGGCCGGCGAGGCATTGAGCTTACCCAAGTTGTCTTGCAGCACGGCGAGCTCCTGGCGGTCGCTCTCGATAAACTTGCGCAGGGCCTGGGTAGCTGCCTGGGCCCGCTCGGCGGGCGAGAAAGTCGTGTTTTGCTCGGTTTGGCGCTTGCGGAGGTAATAGTCCAAGGCACTCATTTCAAACACCTTATCGCAAGCCAGCATAAAGCGCTGCCACAGTTGATCCGACTCGGGGCCGCGCACCGCACCGCTCTGCTTCCACTCGGCTTGCAAGGCTTTGGCTTGGTTCACGCCCTGGTTGGGCGGCAGGGCAATGAGCGCTTCGGCCCGCCTGGCTAGCTCGCGCTTGCGGGTCAGGCTGTCTTCAGCCGATGAGGGCGCGCTGCCCGGGCGAATTTCGGCCGGGCGCTGGCTCTCAATATGTTTTTTGAGTCGCTCAAAAAAGTAGTTGTTGATCGCCCGAAACTTAGTCCACAGCTCGCCCGCCTGCTTTTTGGGTAAGTTACCGTTGATATCGCGCCAAGCAGTTTGCAACAGCTTGAGTTGGCGCGAAGTAGCTTCAAACTGATCGGAATTCTTTAAGGCCTCCGCCTGGTTCACCAAGTCGCGGTAGCGATCGAGGGTCCGGCGGGCCAGGTTCTTGCGGTCGATCTGGAAAGCCTTGCGCCGGTCGAAAAACGCCTGGATAGCCCCGTGAAAGCGGCTCTCCAGCTCGTCGGTCAGGGCCTTATCAACCGGCCCGGTTTTGAGCCAGGCCTGGCGCAGCTCTTTCACCTTTTCGCTGGCCGAAATCCACTCCACGCTCTCGCGCACCTCTTCGGCCTGCTGAATAAGGCTGATTTTGGTAGCCAGGTTTTTTTCGCGGTTGCGGGCTACTGAGGAGTTGAGCTGCTGCTCGGCCTCGTGCAGGCGGCGGTACAGCGTTTCATAGTCGCCGAGGCCGTCGTGCTGTTTGGTCTGCTCTTGCAAGTGCAGCAGCTTCATCAAGAACGATCCCTGGTTATCAGCAGATTGTAGGCGGTCCAGTAGCTCGTCAATTTTGGCTCGAAACGCTTCGTAGCGCTGGCCAAAATAGCGGAGGGCATCGTCGTCGGTGTCTTTTACTTGGCCAATGCGACGGGCCGGCTGGCCCAGGGTTGGGCGCAGCCACACGCCCCCGTCTTCCACGTACCCATAGCGGCGAGCTTCCGTGAGCGGGTGGTCGGGGTGTTCCATTGGGAATAGATAGAGTGAGGGAGCCCGAAGCCGACCCGCAGCTTCGAACGTGGAAAGAGAATGAACTACAAGTTTACGGGGGAAAATGGTTCTTTAAGAAGGTTTGTTTCCTTTTTCTGGGTTTAAGTTTGATTATCAAAGCACTAGCCATCCGCCACCGCGGTTGGCGGTGCAGCCCGGTTAGCCTTGGCCCGGCCAAACCGGAGTAGCTTTGCCCGCTCGAAGCTGCCATCCGAAACTTCTCCTCTCTAGTTATGTCCGACCAGCCCACCATTATCTTCAGCATGGCTGGGGTAAGCAAGATTTACCCGCCCCAGAAGCAAGTTCTCAAAAATTTCTACGGCGCCAAAATCGGCGTGCTCGGCCTCAACGGCTCGGGCAAGTCGAGTTTGCTCAAAATTATTGCCGGCGTCGACAAGCAATTTCAGGGGGAAGTCGTGTTTTCGCCGGGCTACTCGGTGGGCTACCTCGAGCAGGAGCCCCAGCTCGACCCCGCCAAAACGGTGCGCGAAGTAGTGGAAGAAGGCGTAGCCGAAACCGTAGCGCTGCTCAAGGAATTTGACGAAATTAACGAAGCTTTTGGGGCCGAAGACGCCGATTTTGACAAGCTGCTGGAGCGCCAGGGCGCGGTGCAGGAGCGCCTCGACCAGCTCGACGCCTGGAACCT
>CAZERY010000047.1:0-18257 GCA_964514915.1 uncultured Hymenobacter sp. | reverse complement strand
TTTCAAGAAATACTACGCAAATACTTGATTTTTAATCAATAATAACTCTAATAAACGCCTGGAATTTGCGGATGAAATGGTAAACTTGGCTGCTGGATTGTGGAATTTTAAGCTGACAAAAAAACTGTGATCTGCAAATTACTGGTTGTCAAACACTAACAAGTCTATTTTTGAAGGAAATCCCAAAAGTGAATTGATAATCAATGGAGCGATAAAAGGAGTAAAAAGCTTTGATAGATCAGGAGTAAGTCTTTTGCAATATGCAAGTATAATTTTAATACTTTGCGCGCTAGCTACAATGGCAATACTATTTGTAATAAAAATATTTAATTGGTGGACTTATATAACTTATAAAGATTATTATGTCGATAATTTCTATTACTTTTTAGATACAAAACAACTTAATAAAGCTGAGGCTTATACCGAAAATGGCAAGCGCGATAGTGAGGTATTTAAAAACCTATTAGAAACATATTATACAGACAAAACAAAATTTCAAGAAATATCTAACGCATATATTGAAAATATTCGCAGAGAAAGCAAGGAATATTTTGAAAATACCCCTATTTATGATAGCCAATTTTGGCACATATTAAAACAGCTTCTTTTCTTGGTTATCTATACAATAATTTCAGTTAGCACTTGGAATTTATTAAAGGATAATCCAGAGGTTTTGAATCCAATTAATAAATCTAGTTATTACTCAATGATAAAGAGCATTATTTTCACACCTAGCCAAAAAAGATAGTACCTTAAACTGACTCCCAAACTGGTGCGAGTTACGCTGCGCTAAACTCGCACCAGTTTTTCGGGGGAGGCTGTGCCTCCCATAGAATGACTCAACTGAACGAAGCTAGCGACGCGGCACCCAACTGGCGCGAGTTTAGCGCAGCGTAACTCGTGACGGTTTTCCGGAGGAGGCTGTGCCTCCCATAAAACGAGTTGCCTAAACGACCCTAGCCTCGCGGTCCCAGCTTGCCGCTAGCGCGGCAGTGGAGGTATAACCTCCACTCTATTACTGGCACGAGTTACGCTGCGCTAAACTCGCGCTAGTTGGGAGCATGACACGAAAAGCAAAATTTTAGACGCGCCTTCATTATTAATTGCTGATGCCCGTCATCCTCCGCGTAGGCCCCTATCGCTTCTTCTTTTATAGCAACGAATCGGGCGAACCACCGCACATTCATGTAAGAGCGGCTGGAAACGAAGCTAAGTTTTGGCTTGTTCCTATCAAACTTGCGTTTAATTATGGCTTCAGCAACCCGGAATTAAACTCAGTTGCCAAGCTGATTCAAGAATATCACCCCACCTTTTTACAAGCCTGGAATGATTACTTCGCCTAACGAGCGGCCTTCAATTACGCGCTCCTATCGCCCTACTACGGCCTTGGCCCAGGCGGTAACATTTGACGATATCACTATGCACGTGCAGCTTACGGATGGCCGTACGGTGAGCGTACCGCTATTATGGTTTCCCCGGTTGCAGGCCGCGCAGCCTGAACAACGGCTGCGAGTGGAAATTGGCGGCGGCGGGCGCGGCCTGCATTGGGATGAGTTGGACGAAGATTTATCAGTGGCCGGCTTATTGGCTGGGGCAACTGAGTGAGATGCTGTATAAGCAGCATTTCCCAACTGGCGCGAGTTTAGCGCAGCGTAACTCGTGACGGTTTTTTGGGAGAGGCTGCACCCTTGCAGCACGAACTGTTCGAAACATACTTAGGCATCATTACCTAGCACTATGCTTGCTCAATTAATTGCTGGCTCCCACGCTACTAGGCACCTTGAGGAACCTATCTGTACGCATACTGAGCGCAAAAGCCGGACTTGGTCGGCACTTGACCTTATCGCTAGGGGCACACTGACCAGAGAACAAGCGTTGGCGATCTACAAGGTGACGGTAGACGACTTACTGCTCTTTGAACCTCGCTGGCAGGCGTTAAAAAGTCTCTCATAGTCCTCACCTTGGCTCGGGCTTGGTATATCAAACTTTTATAATACCAGGCAACAAAAAAGGGCACCCGCTTAGCGTAGGTGCCCTTTTTTGTTGCCTGGTATTTCCAAACAGCTACGACTTTTTCGCGGCTTCTGCGGGGTCGGCTTGCTCGCGGCGCACGCGCTTGAGCAGCTGGTCGAGGGTGTAGTCTTTGAGACGGGCTTTGTCGGACGATTTGTAGAGGGCCTTGCCGTCGGCCAGCAGGGCTACCATCTGGTCGTAGAGGGCGTTGAGGGTGGCGGCGTTTTCGGCGGTGAGCACGCGCTGGTTGCTGAAGCTGCTGCCCTGCGCGGTAGCGTCGGCCACGAGCTGGTCGTAGAGGTCTTGGATTTGCTAGGTTTCGGTGGGTTTCTGGCCTTTCAGAAGGAGGGCTTTTTCGTTTTGGCCGATGTTGTGGAGCAAAGTGCTGAGGGCATCGGCCAAGTCTTCGTGATCGGCGCTATTGCGGGCAATGCGCACGGCTTTGATGCCGAAGCCAGGCGCGGGCACGGTGAGGCCCTAGGCTTTGCGCACGCGGGCTTCGAGGTGGTCGAGCAGCTGGGGCAGGGCAGCCAGCGCCTCGGCGATGCGGGTGGTGATGACGGCCCGCTCCGTGACGGTGACGCTGGTGCGCACGAGCTTTTCGACGGCGGCGATTTGCTCGTCGTAGCCAGCGAGGTAGGCAGGGGTGTAGTCGTCGGGCAGCAGGTCGGCCAGGGCCGCCTGGTCGCGCACGTAGCTGGCGCGTAGTAAGCAACCCAGGGACAGAAGCTCAGCGATACGAAAGTTGAATTTGGGGCTCACGTCGGCCATGGGGGAGGAAATAAGCTGGTGGATGAGGAAGAAATATAGGCTTAATACTACGCCGTTTGCACCCTGAATTCCAAGTAGCTTATTCCACTAGCAGTTTAGGTTGACCGCGGCGGCAGCTACCCCGGCCGCACGGGTTTTAAGGTTGACCGCAAGCCGGAGCAGTAAGCACACCTAGTGCTTTAGCAGCCACCCCTTCCTTTACTTACTCAGCACGGCTGTGCCGCCGCTGTCGGGTAGGGGCGTAAAGCTCAGGTTAGTGCTCTGGCAGAAGTCCAGCACGGCTTGACGGGCCCCTTTATACTCGTCGTTGTTGAAGTCGTGAACGAAGATGAAGCCCCCGGGCGCGAGGCGCGGATAGAAAAACCGCAGCCCTTCGAGGATAGGGTCGTAGAGGTCGGCGTCGAGGCTCACGAAGCAGAAGGTATCTGTGACGTCGGCGGCGGTAGCCGGAAAAAACCCTTGCTTCACCACGCACTGCTGCGGAAACGCCATCTTGCGGAGCACCATTTCCACGCTGGTATCGGCAAAGTTTTGGTCGCCGGTCGAAAAGCCGCTGGTTTTCTCGGTCGCCACATCTTGGTCCGCGAAGCCGGCAAACGTATCGAACAGATAGAGAGTCCGTTGAGCAAAGAGCTTATTCAGGCGTTTGGCAAAATCACCCTTGTACACCCCTACTTCGGCCACGCTGCCGGGTACGTTTTTGCGCGCTATCTCCTGGGCACACAGCCCCAGGGTGGCATAGCGCACGTAGTCGAGGTTGATGGGCAGCGGGGCGGGCTCCTGCTTGTAATCCAGCGACTTGGTGAGGTATAACCCTTTGGCTGAAAGGGCCGTGGAAAGCTTGTGAAATAGAAAACGGGCAACTTGCATCAACTGTCAGCTAGTAAGGAAAAGGCGGCGAAAGCCAGGGGCTGGCAAGATACCACCCCGCCTCTGCTTGGCGCCGGTTGGCTAGCCGGGCAGCCCGGGCGGGGCTACCCAGCCTGGCCCAGCTAAAACTCGCGCCAGCAACGTAAATTTCGGCGATGCTCGTCCCCCTCCCACCCCTTGCCCGCGGGGCAATTCGCTACCTGTTGGCTTGCGCATTTTTGGCTGCCTCCTTCACTAGCCAGGCCCAGAACGCGCCGCCCGAAAAGCCCAAGGTGACGCGCATTTTATTCTTGCTCGATGCCTCGGGCTCGATGATGGCGCCCTGGGAGGGCACGCCGCGCTGGGACGTGGCCAAGCGCCTGCTCGCCAAGATGGCCGACTCGCTCAACGCCTACCCCAACCTGGAGCTGGGCCTGCGCGTGTACGGGCACCAGCACGCCAACTCGGAGCAAAACTGCGAAGACTCGCGCCTCGAAGTGCCCTTTGCGCCCAAGAATGCGGCGGCCATCAAGGCCAAGCTCAAGACGCTAAAGGCCCAGGGCAACACGCCGATCACGTACTCGCTGGGCCAGTCGGCCAAGGACTTTCCGGTGGATAAAGCCTCGCGCAACGTGCTGCTGCTCATCACCGACGGGGTAGAGTCGTGCGAGGGCGACCCGTGCGCCACCTCGCTGGCCTTGCAGCGCAAGCGCATCTTTCTCAAGCCGTTTGTAATTGGCATTGGGGCGGCCAAAGACTTTGGACACTCGCTCGAATGCCTGGGGCAGTACTACAATGCGGCCGAGGTCAAGACGTTTCGCACGGTGCTCAACGACGTCATTGCCCAGACGCTGGCCAAAACCACGGTGTCGGTAAACCTGACCGACGAGGCCGGCCGGGCTGTGGAGTCGAACGTGAATATGACGTTCGTCAACAACGTCACCAACCAGCCCGAATACAACTACGTGCACTACCGCGACGCGCAAGGCAAGGCCGACGTGGTAGACATCGACGCGTTGCAGAGCTACGACCTAGTCATCAATACCGTGCCGGCCGTGAAGCAAGCCAACCTGGTTATCAAACCCGGCAAGGCCAACGTGCTCACCTTCAAGATTCCGCAGGGCACGCTGTGGCTACAGCCGCCCAGCATCAGCCCCAACCCCTACGGCGGGGCAGTGCAGGCGGTGATACGGCCCCAGGGCAGCGCGGCCACCGGCGTGGCCCTGCCCTTCGGCACGCGCCAGAAGATGCTGGCCGGCAACTATGAAGTGGAACTGCTGACGCTGCCGCGCCAAGTGCAGCGCGTGAGCGTGCGCCAGGGCATGACCACCGACGTGACCTACGCCGCGCCCGGCACCCTCAACATTACCTCCGACCTGAAGGGGTTTGGGAGCCTCTATAAGCTCAATAATGACGAGTCGCAAACGTGGATTTATAACCTGCCCGAGAGCAGCAGCAAAGTAAACCTCGCCATGCAGCCGGGGGCCTACCGGCTGGTATTTCGCACGGCCAGCAGCACGGGCAGCAAGTTTACGGACGTGCGCAACTTCACCATTCGCTCGGCGCAGACGACCTCGGTCGCCATTTTTGGCCGCTAAGCCTGGCGGGGCCAGCGAACAGCAGGTGCTACAGCTGCGAAGGGCCATCTTACCCTACTGCCACCATAGGTTGGCGGTACCTTTGCGGGTACTTATGCTTACCTACCGCCAGCTTTTTCTCCGCCACCAGGCCCAGACGTCCGAATTTCCTTTATTGCTGGAAATTGAGCGGGCCGAGGGCGTCTACATGTACACGCCCGAAGGCTGCCCCATTCTGGATTTGATTTCCGGCATTGGCGTTAGCAACGTGGGCCACCGCCACCCCCGCGTGCTGCAAGCCATTCACGACCAGCTGGATAAATATCTCCACTTGATGGTGTACGGCGAGCTGGTGCAGGCGCCGCCCGCCCGGCTGGCCCACGCGCTGGCCGCTACCCTGCCCGCCCCGCTCGACACGGTGTACTTCACCAACTCCGGGGCCGAGGCCATCGAAGGCGCTCTGAAGCTCGCCAAGCGCCACACGGGGCGCACGGGCCTGGTTTCGAGCTATAATGCTTACCACGGCTCGACGCACGGCGCCCTCTCCATTACGGGCTCCGAGGGGTTTAAGAACAGCTACCGGCCGCTGCTGCCCGACGTCACCCACGTGCGCTACAACGAGCTGGCCGACCTCGCCCTCATCACCGAAAACACGGCCGCCGTGGTGCTCGAAACCGTGCAGGGCGAAGCCGGCGTGCGGGTGCCGCTGCCGGGCTACCTGCCCGCCGTGCGCCAGCGCTGCACCGAGGTGGGCGCACTGCTCGTCCTCGATGAGATCCAATGTGGCTTTGGGCGCACCGGCACGCAGTGGGCCTTCGAGCAGTTTGGGGTGGTGCCCGACATCCTGGTGTGCGCCAAAGGCATGGGCGGCGGCATGCCCATTGGGGCCTTTATTTCGTCGCCCGAAATCATGGTAGGCTTCCAAACCAATCCTGTCCTGGGGCACTGCACTACGTTTGGCGGGCACCCGGTGAGCTGCGCGGCGTCGCTGGCGACCCTCCAGGTTATTCAGGAGGAAAACCTGCTGGCGAGCGTAGCCGCCAAGGCTGAGCGCCTGCGCGCCGGGCTGCGCCACCCCGCTATTCGGGCGGTGCGCAGCTGCGGCCTGCTGATGGCCGTGGAGTTTGATTCCTTCGAGGTACTCAAGCCGATCATCGACCGCGCCCTGGCCGAGGAAAACATCCTGACCGACTGGTTTTTATTCTGCGATAATTCCCTGCGCATTGCCCCGCCCCTCACCATCACCGAAGCCGAAATTGACCAAGCTATTGCGGGGCTGCTACGCGCCATCAAGGCTGTCTGAACCGCGGATTTATCGGATTCTTCGGATTAACTCGGATTTTGGTGACGCAAAAAAAAGGCCGTCTAGTTAGACGACCTTTTCTTTTTATCTTATTGATTGCTAGCAAGTACTGCCGTCATCAAAATCCGAGTTAATCCGAAGAATCCGATAAATCCGCGGTTCAGACAGCCTAGCGCTTGGGCGCTGCGTCGTGCTTCAGGAGCAAAAGACTGTCGTCCTTAATACGTTCGCGCGGGATGGCATCTTTCACGCCTTGCGAAATCTTCCGCACCAACATGCTCACAATGGCTTGGCGGAAGCCCAACTTCTCGGCCATTATAATGCAAAAATCCATTTCGGTTTCATCAATGATGCCGTCGGCCAGCATCATATCTACCAGGTCAAAAATTTGGTCAAACCGCTCGGAGTCGTTGCTGGGCAAGTCGGAAACGCAATTCGTATTACCAGCTACCAGCTTGCGGACCTCGGAGGCCGACACGCCGTTTTTCTTACCTACCGTGACAATGAAATTCATTTCACGGTCGTCCACGTTGCCATCGGCCTTGGCCAGGGCAGCAAGGTTACAGAGGTGGCCTTTGATCTTTTTGGCCTGCTCGTTTTCGAAAAAACCAAACATAAGGGTGGTGGGGGAAATAGACGAAGAGTGAGGAACCGAAATTTAACCAAAAAATTGTTAATATCCAACCGCCTAGCGGGTCCCTTCCGGCGCTCATACGTAAGTGCCGCAAAAATGTCGCAACAAATAACCTGAGCGGCGGCCGGTAAGTGCCCCACTCGTGCGACCTTTGCGAGGTTTTAGCCAATTATCGGCTAGCCAGGGCGTTTTTCAGACCTTTTGGATATGAAGAGAATTGGAGTTTTTACCAGCGGCGGCGATGCACCGGGCATGAACGCCTGCGTACGGGCCGTAGTGCGGGCGGCCGTGTACCACGGTATCGAAGTGTATGGCATTATGCGCGGTTACAGCGGCATGATTAAGGGAGAGTTTGTGCGCATGGACTCGGCCTCGGTGTCGAACACCGTACAGCGCGGCGGCACCATCCTCAAGTCGGCCCGCAGCCAGAAATTCACCACTAAAGAGGGTCGCCAACAAGCATTTGACCAGCTAGTTAACCACGGTATTGAGGGCCTGGTAGCCATTGGGGGCAATGGTACATTTACCGGGGCGAGCATCTTCGAGCACGAGTTTGGCATTCCGACGGTAGGAGCGCCGGGCACCATCGACAACGACCTCTACGGCACCGACTACACCATCGGCTACGACACGGCGGTGAACACGGCGCTGGAAGCCATCGACAAAATCCGGGATACGGCTGACTCGCACGACCGCTGCTTTTTTGTGGAAGTCATGGGCCGCGACTCGGGCTACATTGCCATTCCGTGCGCCATTGGCGGCGGGGCCGAAATCGTGATGGTACCCGAAACCGCCATGAGCGTGGATGCCGTCATCGACACGCTGCAAAATAGCTACTCGCGCCACAAAACCTCGTTTATCGTCATCGTGGCCGAAGGCGAAGAGGAAGGCAACGTGCACAAAGTAGCCCGGCGCGTGAAAGAAGCGCTGCCGCAGCTCGACACCCGCGTCACGATTGTGGGGCACATTCAGCGCGGCGGCTCGCCCACGGCGGCCGACCGCCTGCTGGCTTCGCAGCTCGGTATTGCAGCCGTGGAGGGCCTGATGAACGGCATGAAAAACGTGATGGCCGGCATCGTGGACCGCAAGCTCATGTACACGCCTTTTCAAGACACCATTTACAAGCGCAAGGTTATCAACCAAAGCTTTATGCGGATGGTAGAAATCCTGTCGGTTTAATTTTAACCGCTGCTACTTTATAAGGCCGTGGGGCAGCACGCAGTGCCTTCCCACGGCTTTTTGGCGTTTAGTGCCCTAGCTCTACCCACTCGTAGGCCGCATCGCGGCGCAGCCAGGTGAGCTGGCGTTTGGCGTAGTGCCGAGTATTGCGCTGGAGCAAGCGCACTGCTTCGGCGTAGTCGTAGCGCCCATCGAGGTAGCCAAAAATCTCCTGGTAGCCCACGGTTTGCAGCGCCTGCTGGTGGCGAAAGGGCAATAACCCTTCGACTTCGGCAAGCAAGCCCGCCGCTAGCATCTGCTCCACGCGCTGGTCGATACGCTGGTACAGCTCGGCGCGCGGCCGCGTGAGCGCCACCTTCACCACCCGAAACGGGCGAGCCGCCGCCGTGGCCGCCACGGCGGCCTCGCCCCGGTGAAAGCTAGAAAACGGCTGCCCCGTACCACGCGTTATTTCGAGGGCGCGTAGCACGCGCTGGTGGTTTTGGAGGTCAATGCGTTGGTGAGCAATGGGGTCGGTGCTAGCCAGCTCGGCCACGAGCGCGGGCAGGCCCAGCGTATGTAATTCTTGCTGAAGCGCCTGGCGCACCGCGGGGGCCACCGCGGGCAGCTCATCGAGGCCATCGGTAAGGGCTTGCAGGTACAGCCCCGAGCCGCCCGTCAGGATGACCACTGGCCGGCGCTCGAACAAGCCAGCGAGCACCGCGAGCGCCTCGGCAGCAAAGCGCCCCGCGCTGTACTCCTGCCCGATGCTGTGCGAGTCGATAAAGTGGTGCGGCACGCCCTGCATTTCGGCCGGCGTGGGCTTGGCCGTGCCAATACTCAGCTCCCGAAAGAACTGGCGCGAGTCGGCCGATAAGATTTCGGTGCCCAGCTGCTGCGCCAGGGCTACGGTGAGGGCCGTTTTGCCCACGGCAGTGGGGCCGGCCACGGCGAGCAGCACGGGGCGCGGGTCAGTGACAGTAGGCGCTAGTTGGGCCAGGATGGAGGCAGGAAGCATAAGGAAGCTAGCGGCGCAGAAGGTTATCGTAGAGCTGGACCAACGTTTTTTCTTCCTGCTGCCAGCACCACTCGGCGCGGGCACGGCGGCAATTGGCCGCCAGACGCTGGTAGTGCGCGCCGGGCTGGCCGCCGGGCAGCAGTTGGGCCAGGGCCAGGGCCAGGGTCGCGGGCGCCAGGTCGGGCACCAGCACGGCCACCTCGTACTGCTCATTGAGCGCACGGTATTCGGGAAAGTCGATGCAAAGCTGAGGAATGCCGGCCTGCACGTAGTCAAAAAACTTATTTGCTAGTGAGTAATAGTAGCTTAGACCCACGTTGTCGAGCAGCATAATGCCCACGGTAGCTTCGGCCGTGACGGCGCGCAGCGCCTCGGGCAGCACGTAGCCCCGAAACTCGACTTGCCCCGCCGGGTGTGTGGCAGTCGGCGCCAACAGCCCTAGTTGTTCGGCCTGCTGGCGCAGGCTAGCCGAGCAATCGCCCTCGCCGCACACAACCAACCGGGCTGGCACCAGCGGCATGGCTGCCAACAATTCGGCCAGGCCCCGGCCCACGTTAAGAGCGCCCTGGTAGAGCAAGATGGCTGGTGAAGCCGGTTGATTTTCAACCGCCGGATGCAAACTAGCTGGTGCGGTCAATTCGCTACCCACCGGCGTATTTCGCACCACCGCAAATTCCCAGCCGGGGTGGCGCCGCGCAAAAAGCCGGGCCAGCGCCGGCCCTACCGTGTAACGCAGCTGCGCACGGGGTACTATAAAATTTTCTATCTTCTGCCATATTTTTTGCACGACCGGGCGAGCCACCACCTCGGGAACTTCGGTGAAAAGTTCGTGAGCGTCGTAGGCAAAAGGCTGGCCGCCCAGCCGGGCGCGTAGCCACGTGGGCAGCGCGGTGTCGAGGTCGGCGCAGGCCCACAGGCTCGCCCGTTGCGTGAGCAGATAACTGATAAGCCGCAGATTATACTCTAAATAGAACAACTTACCTTGCTGAAACCAGCCCCGCAGCCGATGCTGAGTATAAGCCTGAGCTGCCAGCGGCACCGACGTAGGCCGCTGCCACCCCACCAGCTGCACCTGGTAGCCGGCCTGGGCTAAGCTAGTACAGATGCGCTGCATACGCTGATCATAGCTAAGGTCGGTGGTCACGGAAAAAACCAAATGCGGCTTAGTAGAAAAAGACACGAGCAAATAGTAAATATTCGCCGCAAGTAGCGGTAATTTTACCCAAAACTAACCTAGCCGGAAGCCACTCCTTCTGGTGCCTGGTTTGATAGGCTTTCTATGCAACAGCTCCCGTCGGCACCAGCCCTGCCACCCATCGCCCTCATGTTTGCCCAGCTTCAACTGGCTTACGTGGTGCTCGACCAAGACGGGCTGGTAGCGGACATTAACGATATATTACTAGAAATCAGCGGTTACACGCGGGACGAAGTCTTAGGAAAAGCCTATCACCCTAGGTTATCGCCATGCTCGGTGCAGGCCGAGCGCCAAGCAAAGCTGCGGCTGGTGCTAACCCAACAAGCCGAATATCCGCCTCATTACGTGGCTGACATTCTGACCAAAAGTGGTAGTACGCTTCCCCTGGCCTGGCAATCTCAGCTCCTCTACGATGCGCAAGGGTCCGTGACGGGCTTGTGGACCACCGGCCAGCAGCTGCCCGAAGCTGAGGCTACCCCGCCGCAACTTCCCGAGCCGACTTACCTGCGGGCTTTTTTCGACAGCTCGCATGACTTAATCATGCACCTGAGCGCCGACAACAATTTTTTGTTTGTCAACAAAGCCGGGCAAGAAAAACTGGGCTACTCGGAAGCTGAGTTGCAGGGCCGTCCCCTCACCGACGTAGTACATCCCTACTACCGCGCCAAGCTGCTGTACCAGCTGCGGCGCCTCTACGAAGGGCAAGCCCTCAATAAGCTCGAAACCGTGCTGCTCACCAGCGCCGGCCGGCCGGTGCACCTCATTGGCTCGGTAAGCAGCGAGCAGCTACCGGGCCAAGTGCCCAGCGCCCGGGCCGTGCTGCACGATATTACCGACCGCATCAAGGCCGAGCGGCTGCAAAAGGTTTACTACAGCATTGCCAACCTGGCCATTTCGGCCCACGACCTACCAGCCCTCTACGGGGCCATTCACCGCGAGCTGAGCAAGGTTATTGAGACCAATAACATCTTTATTGCCCTCTGCGACGATCAGCGGACCGAGCTGGAGTTTGTGTACTACGTCGACCAGCACGCCTACTTCGAGCAGGGTGGCGGGCGGCCCTTCTCGATGGGCGTCACGGAGTACGTTATTCAGCAGGGGCAGCCGCTATTTTTTACCCAGGCCGATTTGCTGCGCCTGATGCACACCGGCGAGCTTACGGCCTTTGGCCGGCTGCCGGCGGTGCTTTTGGCCTCGCCGCTGAGCGTCGGCGACCGCACCATCGGCGTGCTGACGGTGCAGGAGTACGAGCGGGCTGATCTCTACACGCCTGCCGACCTCGACATTCTGCATTTTATTTCGAGCCAGGTGGCGCTAGCCATCGACCGCAAGGGCAAGGAAGAACACCTGGCGCGCCAAAACGCGCGCCTGAGCGCCATTTTTGAGAGTGGCACGCACCTGATGTGGAGCCTGGACCGGCGGGGCATTCTTATTTCCTTCAATCGCAACTACGAGGCGTTTTACCTACAGCGCAACGGCGTGCCACCCGTGCAGGGCCTCAATCTGTTTGAATTTGACCTGATTCAGGATAATGAGGAAGTGCGCCAGGCACTGCGTAGCCGCTACCTAGCTGCTAGCCAGGGGCAAGCACAAAAGTTTGAAATTAACCCAATTGATGCCGTTGGCAGTGCTATGTGGCTGAGCATTACGCTCGACCCTATTTACTTGCCTGATGGCTCATTTGAGGAGCTGGCGGCGCAGGCGCAAGACATTACGACCAGCAAAAACTCGCAGCTGATCCTGGCCGCGCAGGAAGAAAAATTCCGCTCCATCTTCGAGTCCTTCCAGGATGTATACTACCGCACCGACGAACAGCGGCGGTTCACGATCCTGAGCCCTTCGGTGCGCGAGGTGCTGGGCTACGACCCCGTGCAGGGAGTAGGCCACCTGGCGGCTGACTATTACTGTCAGCCCACGCAGTACGCCGCCGTGCTTGAGGAGCTGGGGCGCACTGGCGAGCTGCGCAACTTCGAAACCCAGATGCGCCACCGCGCCGGCCACCCGGTAAGCGTGCTTATCAATGCCCGCCGTACGCCCACTGGCACCGAGGGCATCGTCCGTGACATCACCGAGATTCGCCGCATCCAGGACGACCTGCGCCTGGCTAAGGAAGAAGCCGAAGCTGCTTCGGCCGCCAAAACGCAGTTCCTGGCCAATATGAGCCACGAGCTGCGCACGCCCATGAACGGCATCATTGGCATGATTGACTTACTAAGCCAGACTGGGCTCTCGCCCGAGCAGGATGACTACGTCGATACGCTCCGCACTAGCTCCGACGCGCTGCTGACCATTCTAAACGACATTCTGGACTTGTCGAAAATTCAGGCTGGCAAGATGCGGCTACAAGCAGCACCGCTGGCCCTGGCGCCGCTGCTCGACCGTCTGCACTCGCTGTTTGCCTACCGGGCTAGCCAGAAAAACCTGCGCTTTACCTGCTCCATTGAGCCCGGTACTCCCCCGCTTATTGACACCGACGAGATGCGCCTGCTCCAGATTTTATCTAATCTGGCGGCCAATGCCATCAAGTTCACCACCCAAGGAATGGTGAGCATCAAAGTATCGCCCATTGATTTCGAAAATGATTTTCATACGTTGCGCTTTTCCGTGCGCGACTCAGGCATCGGCATTTCGCCCGACGATGCCGCCCGGCTATTTACAAGCTTCACCCAGCTCGATACCACGCCCAGCAAGGCCTACGGGGGCACGGGCCTCGGGCTAGCCATCAGCAAGGAGCTAGCTGAGCTATTGGGCGGCACCATCGGGGTAAGCTCAAATGTCGACGAAGGCAGCGTATTTTGGTTTACGATTCGCTGCCGGGTACCAGTGGCAGCCCCCACCCCGCCGGCGCCGGCCGAGCTGCCCCTGGCGCCACTACCGGCCGACCACATCGGTGCCTACGTGCTGCTGGTCGATGATAACGTCATCAACCAGAAAGTAGCGGCCCGCCTGCTTGCCAAGCTGGGCTGCCAGGTAGATGTGGCCAGCGATGGCTACGAGGCCATTGCGCGCGCCACGGCGCCGGGGGCGCCCTACCAGCTCATCCTGATGGATATCCAGATGCCGGGCCTCGATGGCATTGCGGCCACCCGCACCATTCGGGCGCAGCTCGGCGCGGCTAGCCCGCCCATCGTAGCCATGACGGCCTACTCGATGCCCGACGATGCGGCACGCTTTGTGCAAGCGGGCCTCGACGACTACTTGGCCAAACCCGTGAAGCACCAGCAACTCGCCCAAACCCTGGCTCGCTGGATCACTGCAACCCCGACAGTCACCGCGCCTACTGCCGAGCCGGGGGCCGAAGAGTCTACCGCCCCGCCCATGCTCGATAAGGAGGTACTAGCCCAGTTGCAGCAGCTCGGCGGAGCCGAATTTACGGCTGAGCTCTACGCCGAGTTTGCCCAAGAGGCGGCCGAGCTTTTGCAACAGGTTGCCACCCATTGGCAAGCTACTAATAGTGAGGCCTTGCAGCCCCTGCTTCACCAGCTGAAGGGTACGGCAGCTACTTTGGGCCTCACCGCCTTAGCTACCCAATCGCAAACGCTGGAACACAGCATTAAAAATAATCAGACCTCCACGCTAGGAATCGAGATTGGCCGCCTGCAACAATACTTTGCTTATTTTCTGACCCACTATCCGGCGCAGGTAAATGCGCCGGAAACTACTGAGAGCAATTAATTTTATAGCTGATTAACTCTTTCTTTGTACCCTTATTCATTTACTTCTCTTTCATAACGCTTATGGCACCTAACAGTACGCCGCAGACCAAGACTATTCTCATTGCGGAAGATAGCTCCGTAATTCTTAGCTTAACCCGCAAAATTCTGGAACAGCAGAAATACCAGATAGTGCTGGCCAAGAATGGCGGGGAAGTGCTGAAACAGTTGGAAAAGCACCCAGTAGATGGCGTGCTGATGGACATCAATATCCCGGTGAAGGATGGCATGCAATGCACGCGTGAAATTCGCCAGCACGCCGACGCGCGTATTAATAGCCTGCCCATTATTGCTATCACGGGCAACGCGAGCAACTATACTATGGAGCAATTTCGGGAAGCCGGCATTACCGATTATCTACCTAAGCCTCTGGACTTTGACGCCCTGGTACGGGCGGTGCGCCAGCACGTAGGCTAATTTTCAGCCGTTAGCTATTGGCTGCCAACTGGTAGCTCATCGTATGCTATGCGGCTACTAGCTAGCCGCTCAATAGCCAACAGCTACTACCATGAAGGTCACTTTTTTGGGCACGGGCACTTCTTCGGGAGTGCCCATGATTGGCTGCACTTGCCCGGTATGCCGCTCGCTTGACTACCGCGACCAGCGCCTGCGCGTGTCGGTGCACCTGGCGGTGGAGGGGCGCAGTATCGTGATCGATACTGGTCCCGACTTTCGGCAGCAAATGCTGCGGGCACACATCGCGCACCTCGACGCGATACTTTTCACCCACGAGCACAAAGACCACACCGCAGGCCTTGATGATGTGCGGGCCTTTAACTTCCGGCAGCAGCAGGAGATGCCCGTGTACGCCGAGCTGCGGGTGCTGGAGCAGTTGCAGCGCGAGTTTGCTTACATTTTTGCGGAGCACAAATACCCCGGGGTGCCGCAAGTGCGCTTGCACCAGGTAGAGGATGACCAGCAGCCCTTCGATGTACTGGGCCTGGCAGTGCAACCCCTGCGGGCGCTGCATCACCGCCTACCAGTGCTAGGCTACCGGCTCGCTGACTTTGCGTATCTTACCGATGCTAATATGCTGCCTGACAGCACGATGATGCAGCTGCGCGGCGCCGATACCATCGTGCTCAATGCCCTGCGGCACGAGCCGCACCTCTCCCACTTCAGCCTAAGCCAGGCCGTGGAAATCCTGGAGGAGCTACGCCCGCGGCGCGCCTATCTCACTCACATCAGCCACCAGCTGGGCCGCCACCGCGAGGTAGAAGCGACGCTACCGCCCTGGATTCGGCTCGCCTATGATGGGCTGTCGATAGAGGTATAATCGCGTCGATCTTACGTGGCTCAGCGCCCTACTGCACGCGCCGCACCCGGAGATAATCGAGCAACGCTTGGTTTAGGGCGCCGTTCATGTTGGTACTGGCCGGCTCGTAGGCGAGCGTTAACGTGGTGGTGCCTTGGGGTAGCTGCACCAACACCGCGTTGGAGAACCCCCAGTTAGACCACTCCTCGGCGCCACGCTGCGGTAGCACGATGGTTCCCAGTTGGCTAGTTCCCCGACGTAGCGTTCGGATGGCGCACTTATTATCGGTATTGAGAGGGCCGTTGCCATTGGCGTAGCGAAAATCCAGGGCGTAGACGCCGGCTGCCGGTACCGTCACCGGGATGGTAAGCACCTTGTTTTTGATCGTACTAATTTCTACTAATCCCTTGGTAATTATTTCTTTATAAGGCATCATCGCGGCCGGCACCAACGCTTCGAGCGGCACTTCGAGGGCTGGCTCGCCCACCGGCAGCGGCTCGCTGGCAAATGACTCGAGGCCCGTCTGGGCTCCCACGGCTAGCACCTGGTACTCGGCATACAAGCCAGCGGGCACGGCATATTCGGTCGCCGGGCCACTGGCATCGATTACCCCGTTTTTAAGCACCTTATACTCCTGCACTCCCTCCTGGGCGGGCCAGGTAAGGCGACCGCCGGCGTAGGTAACCTCGGGCGTTTCGGGCGAGAAGCGGTTGGCCACCCGGTGCGTGGTAGCCCTGCCGGGAGCCTGGCTACTCAGCACAATGCGCACGTCATGGCGGCCGGTAAGGCTGGCCGACACCGCCGCCCCCGCCAGCGGCTGGCCATCGAGGGTAATGGTTTGAATGACATTGCCAAAGCCTTGCAGCTCAATATCCAGCACCGCCCCGCGATACTTAAAACTAGTAAGCTGCCGAGTGCCCTGAAAGGCTTGCGGCACGAAGGGCTGAAATACCAGCCGGTCGGTTTCGTAATGCAGCCCAAACAGGATTTTGTACACCAACGCCAGGCTGCCCGAGAGGCTCCAGAGCATGTTGCTGGAGTTTATCTGGGTGCCGGCAAAGTCGCCGTTGCCGGCCACGAAGTTTTCCTTATTGGTTAGAAACAACGCCGCCGGACGGTAAATGGCCGCCATGCTTTCGGTGAGCGACGCCTCATTGCCGGTTTTGGCGGCGGCCAGCGCCCAAAAGCTCTGCACGAAGGGCCACACCGCATCATTGTGGTAAGCAGGAATACCCGGAATCTGCGGGTAGATGCACGGGATGCCAAACGGCGTAGTGGGCGTTTTTTGCACCACCGTTTTGGCTCGGGGCCCGTCGGCGACTCCAAACCACACACTTAGGGCCTCACCCAGCGCTTCGGCCCGCGGCGACAGCACCGGAAACAGGCGGCCGTAGCGGTACTGCCCGTAGTAGCCGGCCGCTTCCTGCCACAGATATTGGTTGATGCCGGCTTTTAGCTGGGCGGCTACTTGCTCGTGGCGCTCGGCCACGGCGGTTTCGCCCAGCTGCCTGGCCATCAGGGCGAGCACGGTGTTAGCTTGAAAATGCACCGCGTTGGTGCCCAGGTTTTCCGAGTTGTAGATGTCCGCCGGCTGCATCCAGCGCGGGTAGGTTTGCTCGCACCAGTCCAGGAACGACGATTCACCCCGGGCTAGCCCGGTGGCCGAGTCGTACACGTTTTGGGCATCATCGCCGAGCGACTTCTCCACGATGGGGTACACCCGGCGGAGCCAGGCTTCGTCGCCCGTTACTTGGTAGACTTCCCAGGCGGCCACGGCCCAAATAACGCGGTCGGTGGAGCATGGATACGCCCCGCCCGTGCCCGTATCCTGGATGATGCGGCCCTCGGGCGACACCTTACGCAGCAGGCTGTGCATCGCCACGTTGGGCTGCAACGTGGCCTGGGCCAAGATGATGGAGAAGCTTACGTCGCGCGTCCATACGCCCGCCCACTCCTTGCCGGTGCGAAAAGTACCCTCGGGCTCCACGGCGCGCCGGGCTTCTTCCAGCGCCAAGTTGTAGAGCGCATCGGCCAGCGGGTACGTCGATTTGTACTGTGGAAAATCGCTGGTTTTCAACGATTTTTTCCAGCTTTGCGCGGTGGCTTTGGCAGACGGCGGCACGTTGAGCGTCAGGGTCACTTCGTAAATGCCGTCACCATCGGCATCGTGCATTTCCAGCTCGGGCTTGTTGACCAGGTTGTCAAAATCCCAGCTGAGCGGCGCTTCGCTCCCCGCTACCAGGACGCGCTTAAAATCCTGCTTATAAATTTTCTCCCCCTTCAAGGTGGTGTAAAACCCCGGCTTGGCAAACGCCGCGAGCACCGGCCGCAGATCGAGCCGGATTTTCAGTCTGGTATTCGGGGCCAGATATTGGCCGGCGGGCACCGGGCGAGGATCTACCGAGCGCTGGCCGAAGGAAATAACGGGCGTTTCGAGTGGTGCGCCCGCCGTAGTAGCTAGCGCCAAAAACGTATGGTCCTGGCCCACCGGCAGCTCGTTGTCCTGGCCGTTGAGGCTGAACTTGAAGGTAATCAGCGGGCTAGGCATCTCACTGGCTGGGCTACGGTAGTTCGAGGTGAGTTCGGTAGCCGATGTAGCGCGGGCGTAGCTGGCTCCCTGCACCACGCTGTCGCGGTAGAGCGTGTACGCATTCGACTGCCACACGGGCCCGGCGCTCGCGTCGGCATCGCTGCCGCGGCGGGCCTGGCAAGCGGCTAAGTAGTCGGCCAAAAGTAAGCGCATAAAGCAACTAGGGGGTATTTTTGGGCTA
>CAZERY010000046.1:0-18579 GCA_964514915.1 uncultured Hymenobacter sp. | reverse complement strand
TAGCCACAAGGCATTCGACGTGATAGTGGACATCGTGCTGCGCGGCTCCTACAACTGCACCCTGGCAGTAGGTAAGCGCTGGATAGCCGAGCAACAGCCCGGCACCATTCTTAATATCGTAACTACTTATGCCTCGGTAGGTTCGGCTTTTGTAGTGCCATCGGCTGCGGCCAAGGCCGGAGTACTGGCCCTCACCCGCTCGCTGGCCGTAGAGTGGGCAAAATACGGTATTCGTTCCAATGCCATTGCCCCGGGCCCTTTCCCCACCGAAGGCGCCTGGAGCCGGCTCTTCCCCGAGCCGTTGGCTAGCCAGCTCGACCCGGCAGCTAGCGTGCCACTTCAGCGGGTGGGCCAGTACCAGGAGCTAGCCAACCTGGCCGCGTACCTGGTATCCGACTTTTCGGCTTACGTAAATGGTGAGGTTATTACCATTGACGGCGGCGAGTGGCTAAACGGCGCCGGCGAATTTAACAAGCTCGGGGTGCTGACTCCTGACATGTGGGACCAGATTGAAAAAACAATGCGGCGGTAGGCAGTAAAATAAGTGTAGAATCCGCGCACCCATTAAATTATAGGTAAACGAACCCGGCTTGCGCATAAGCTGGAAAGCCAATTATAATTTGTAGCCCTTATAATCTTTGGTAAATTCTTCCGCTGGGATTACTTGATTAGCAATAACATTGGAAAACTCATAGCGCTCGTACAGCCCCCGGTCGTCATATACCGCAATTGCCAGGGGCAAAGACGATTTTGGGTCTACTAGCACAAACGTGCGCTTCCCATAAGCATTGGGAACTTGTAGCGTCTGCCCTTCAGTAAGCTGGCTGCTAGTAGTGAGGCTGTTGCGCTCCATAATGCGGTATTCGCCGCACCCAAAGCGGGCAGCAATGGTTGCCAGGCTCTCGTCTTTGCCCACTTTGTAAGTGATGTACCGAAACTGGGGATAATCGGATCGCAACACGTAACATGGTCGCCGCTGAAAGGTACTGTCGCCCGTGTACTTAAAAGAACGGTTGAAGGCCTTATCCTGTAATTTTTCCGAGCCTTCCAGTAGCTCAGCAATGGTCCCGAAACCTACTTGCAGGGTGGTGTGGTGCTGGTCGCGGCGCATCAGCGCGCCCATGGGGTCGAGGCTAAGCGTGACGTAAGGAAACGCACCTGGGTACACCCACGCGTCCCCGCCATTCTGCCCCGTTACGTAGAGCACTTCAATGCCTTTTTGGTTTTTTAGATAAATCCGTAATGGCTTTGTAGTAAGCTTGATACTTGAAAGAGCGGTTATGTATTTTGTGTTTATTCGCTCGCGAGCGTCAACGGTAGCTCGTAGGGACTTGAGACTGGCAATGGCAGTTGTTAGGTGCGAAACAAGCTGCGGGGTCGTTAGCGAGCCAGTAGCTGGCTGCTGGCTGGTAAGTGCCTGAGGAATAAGCGTTGCACTAGTAAAAAACAAGCTAGCCAAAGCGGCGTAGGGAACTGGAAAAAGCAAAAGCATGAAGTACGCGGTGGGCAGGTAAAATAATTGCCTAAGCCGAGATAAAGTAATCCTCCTTAAGAAGGCAGGTACAGAAGCGGGTTCGCCATGCTGGATCTACCTAAGCATGACGAACCCGTTTTATAAAATCCAGACGGACGCTTGATCTGGCAAAGCAAGTGCCAAAAAGGCGAGCAATAGCGGCAAGGATTTATTCGCTAGCTTTTAAGGGCTACTACGAATGGCCCAGCTCGGCTACGGCGGGCAGGGCAGTATCACCGCTAGCCGAATTGCTAGCGCTGGCGTGCCATTGCTCCCATTCGCGAAAGCGGGTGATTTCTACCTGAAACTTACCGACAAACCAGCCTACCAAACTCAAGTCATCCAGAAAACCTACTACCGGAATAAAATCAGGCACTAAGTCGATGGGCGAAAGCACATAAAGCAACACCGCTAGGCCCGAAACGATAGTATTGGTCTGAATCTGCCGGTACTCACCGCTAGTATAGCTGCGCACCAAGCGCACCAACGTGAGGGCAACGCTAAATAATTGTTTGAATTTATTGTCTTTGCTCTTCTCATCAGCCAGCTTATCAGCCGCTTCATTGAGAACAGTAACTATCATGAACGGCTTACCCAATAGCCGACTGGCCCGGTTGAGGAATACGTTAAAAATGGCGTTTTTAGAAATTTGCAAGCCGCGTTGCGCAAGGGTAGACATGAGAATCGAGTGAAATACGCTGAATGCCGAGTTACGCAAACGTGCTGGTCCAGGTTCCTGCTGCTATTTCTCAAATAAGGGTGTAGTGCCACCCACCCAGTCCTTGTTTTTATTAAAGTCAACCCCAATCATTTCGCCCCGGCTTAGGCGAGCCAAGCCAGCTAATAGCTTAGGGCTTGCCTCCTTTTTTTGCCACGTATACAGCAAGCGGATTTCGCATTTCACCAAGCCATCCGGCGACTGAATAACCGGCTCATACTGCACCTTGCGCTGCAATAAATAATTTTGCTTATCCGGCAAAGCATCGAGGTCAGCAGCCGTTATATGCAGGCGCACCCCTGCGCCGGCAAACGAGAAAAGTGGCTTCAGTACATAGTTTTCGAGGTCGGCAGGATATTTGCCCAACTCGTGTAAATAATAACTAGGCGGAGCAAAAGTGCTTTTGATAAGCGGCAGCGTGTATTTGCTGATGCGAAAAAACCAATTAGGATGGCCTACCCATTCTACCTCGACGTCATCAGTTAAATTGTACGCCGGATGTAAATTAGGATAGCGCAGTAATTCGTCGAAGATAACGCGGTTATAAATCCGCTTAATTAAAATTTCCCGGCCATCTTTTTCGTAGAATAGTTGGCGTCCCCGCTTCCGGATATCAGGTAGCGATATGGCTTCTACGCCCCAGTATTCTTTGGTGAGATAAAAATCAATTCTGGTTTTTTGCTGCTTAGGAAATAATTCGAGCAAAATAACATTTTCGGGATCTTCGTCCCCAACAAGCAGCCTCTGAACCTCCGCCAAATACTCTTCTTTGGAAGAGACTTCTAGGAAAGGTGATACCGTAGGCGCGAGGGGATACTGACGCGAAAACTCGCCCGGCAGGTAAGCCTGAAAGGCATACAGCGACGGAAAGCCTTGCATTTCAATGAGCTGGGGCTCTAGCTCGCCTTGCGCATCGCGGCACACGGCAAAGTCGAAAGTCAGAAACTCGGCGTGCGCATCTTCGTTAGGCACTCGCTGGCCGGCCGGGATAGCCTGCTCAGTTAACGACTTAAAATCAGGCTGCTGTAGTACTTTGATAATGTCTTGGCCAGCTTGCACCAGCTTGTCGCGCAGCGCGGCGGGCACGAACACGGGGGTTTCCGCAACTCGAAAATCCAGCTGCCCAGGCAGCTGCTGGTCAATATCCGCTAGCATTGCCTGGTAACGCTCGGGCGTGAAAGCAGCGTTGAATAACTGACGGGGAGCCGGTATCATAAGGGAAAAGGTAGCGCTAAAAAATGGCGCGAATCTTCCTGATTCGCGCCACTGTAGTTGGTGGGTAGGCTAGCCGCTAAGGTAAGCCGCTCATTAAGCCAAGGCCGGCTCACGTAATTCAGCCAGTGCCCGCCGCAGAAAACTGGGCAGAATAATTGACTCGGTTAATTCGATGGTCGTCGGGTCGGCCAGGAGCCGCACCATTTCGTGGTATTTATCCTCGCCATAAGCCGTGATAACCTGCTGCTTACGCTCATCGGTCAGCATGTAGCGGAGCATGCCTTCTCCATCGGCTTCCGGATGAAACTGGGTGCCAATTACTTCGGGCGAAAAGCGTAGCGCCATGATGGCACGGGCCAGCGGCACGTGCGGCCGTTCTTTTTCCAGGCACAGCACCTCAATGCCAAACTCTTGCAGCCGCTCGGGCAGCAAGCCGGTGAGCTGGTAGTCGCGCGAGTCGACGGCAAAAAAGGGTTCGGGTAAGGCCGCAAAAACTGGGTCGGCCTGGCCCGCCTCGGTTAGGTGCACTGGCAATACTCCGAACGAAGTCGACTTGCGCTTGCTAACTTCTCCGAGGCCGAAATGACGACTTACCAGCTGGAAAGAATGGCAAATAAGCAATAAATGCTTTTTGTGCTCACTCGTTTTATTAAAGGCAAACAGTGCATCGACAAAAGCGAAATACAGCGGCTCCCAAGGCTCGTCGGATGCCAGTGGGCTGCCGGGGCCGCCACTCGAAATATAGATGTCATAGTCGAGACCCGGGACTTCGTTGCTAGCCCGCACGTTGAAGGTGTCGACGATAAATTCTGCCTGATTGGCGGCTGCCGCTCGCTGTAATAACTGCCGGATACAACGCATTCCCTCGTTTGGGAAGTTGTTGTACATATCTAAAATAGCAATTTTAATCTTACTCATAAACTAGCCCGATTTGGTGCGATTCTAACGATTTTCGCTGGAAACAAACCGCCAAATTACGAATAAGTTTCTGCTTGCCAGCGGGCTTACAAGCCGTGCGTAGTTTCGCTCAGAATGTAGTCCACTACCTTGGTGAGGTCGCCGGTTTGGTGGAATACGGCTAGCTGGCGGTCGGCGCCGGTGCCCATTTCCAGCATTTTGAGGACGTATTCCACCTCGTGGCGGCTACCCAAATCGTCGAGCACATCATCCACAAAATCGAGTAGTTCCAGAATAAGCTGGCGGGCCGGTTTTTCTTCCTGCGAGCCAAAGTCAATAAGCTGGCCATCGAGGCCATAGCGGGCCGCCCGCCACTTGTTTTCTTTGATGAGCGCGCTGCGATAAAGTCGGAAATTGAGGTTTTGCTTCTTGAGCTTATAAATTTTAGCCACCAGCGCCTGCATCACGGCGGCTACGGCGATGGTTTCATCGGAGCGCATCATCATGTCGCAGATGCGGTACTCGATGGTATCGAAAAAAGGGTGCAGCCGCAAATCCCACCAGATTTTCTTGCCGTTGTCGATACAGCCGGTTTTGATCAGGAGCGCGATAAACTCGTCGTAGTCGGAGGCACTTGTGAAGTAGCCAGGAATACCCGTGCGGGGAAAGCGCTCGAATACCTTGGTGCGGAAGGACTTGTAACCGGTTTCACGGCCTTCCCAAAAAGGTGAGTTGGTGCTGAGGGCAAATAAATGCGGCAGAAAATACCGCAGCGCATTCATCATATACACGCCCAAATCGCGGTTTTGAATACCGATGTGGACGTGCATCCCAAAAACGAGGTTGGACCGGGCGGCTTCCTGAAGCTCCTCCACTATTTTGTCGTAGCGCGCATCGGGCGTAATGGGTTGGTCTTGCCAGCGTGAGAATGGATGCGTGCCAGCGGCGGCAATCTTCAACCCTACCCGGTCGGCTAGCTCGATTACCTGGCGGCGCAAGTGCACCACTTCGGTGCGGGCTTCCTGAATGTTCTTGCAAATAATAGTGCCGACTTCCACTACCGACTCGTGCATTTCGGCCTTTACCTGCTCGTGGAGCGTGACTTTGCCATCTTCCACGATTTTCGACATGTGCGAGCGCAGGTCACGCGTCACGGGGTCGATAGTTTGAAACTCTTCCTCGATGCCGAGGGTGAAAATGGGCTGGGGCATAGCAGGTAGCAACTAAGGATAAGTAGGTAGAAGGCCCTCCAAGAGCGAAGGAAAAAGCTGCAAAAAAGGGCCGCCAAGCAACAATGGCGGCCCTTTTCTACTACCCCTGTAAAATAAGGGAAGGACTACTTTTTAGCGGTCGGTTTTTTGGGCTTGGCCGGGGTTTTGGTGGCCGGCACCTCGCCTTCAGGCGCTACGGATGCGGGGGCAGCCGATTTTTTGGGTGCAGCGGCCTTCTTAGCCGGAGCGGGCGGCGTGGCACCCAAGTCATTAGTTTCGTGCACGGCCGTACCAACCTCCACCGAGCCACCAGCCGAAGAGATAGCCGTGCGGCTAGCCGACTTCCGCACGAAGGTGCCCCAGGTAAGGTTGTCTTGGCCCGGCTGCTGGGCCTGGGCACGGGCGATGGCCAGGTTGGCGGCGTGCTCAACTACCCATTCGAAGTTTTCGGGGCCTACCGAGTTGAGATCGGCGTCGGGGGCCGGGTTGCCAAAGTCGATCGCGATCGGAATACCGTCGCGCACCGCAAATTCTACCGTATTAAAATCGTAGCCCAGGCCCTGGCAGAGACGCAGCACGTAGTCCTGGATGGTGGCCAGCAGCTGCTCGCCGGCTGCACCCTGGGTTTTCATTTCTGTCTGGTAGCGCTGGTGCGGCGCATTGCGGGGCTCGTAAGGCATGATGAGCACGTCCTGGCCGCCCAGGCAGTAGCAGCGGAAATAGTCATCAAACTCCACGGCTTCCTGGTACAGCATTACGAGCTGGCCGGTCTCGTCGTAGGCACGCCAGGCTTCGTCAGGGTTATCGACTTTATAAACGCTCTTCCAGCCGCCGCCGGAGTGGGGCTTCATAAAGGCAGGAAACCCGATTTTTTCGAAGGCTTGCTGCCAATCGAACATAGCCAGGTTGCGAAACGAGTTTTCGTTGGTGTCGTCGGGGCGGGCTTTGCTGGGCAGCAGCAGGGTTTTGGGCACTGGCACGCCCAGCTGCACGGCGAGGGCATTATTGAAAAACTTCTCATCGGCACTCCACCAGAACGGGTTGTTAATCACGGCCGTACCCGTTAGCGCCGCATTCTTGAGGTAAGCTCGGTAAAAGGGCACATCCTGCGAAATACGGTCAAGAATGACGGCGTAGTCGGTCGGCACGGCCTGCTCTACTTCGGTGATGTTGACAAACTCAGCCGTAATGCCATCCACGGCTTTCTGGTTGATGCGGTCTACAAAGGCCTGCGGAAAGGTATTTTCCTGGCCAAACAAGATGCCGATTTTTTTCATGGTGAACGAGGGTGACTGCTAAAAGAAGAGGGTAGAAGGGGCGTAAGCTTTTACAAGTATAGTACGCTTAAAAGATAGTAGAGACATATTCCGGGAACATATCGCGCCACACCGGCCAATCGTGTGTGCCGTAGGGGCGCACGTCGAGCCGGTGCGGAATGTGCTTGCGGGAGAGAATCTCCGCCATTTGGTAGTTGGCACCTTTGCAGAAGTCATGCTCAGCCGTGCCCAGGATGATATTCATCTTATAGAAATTCTCGTCCTGAGCATTGGGCAGGTAGTCGGGCGGGTTGTGGAAGTATGCCTGCTCGTCGTAGTGCCCATCCAAAAACATCTTGATATCGAAGGCCGCGCCCATCGAAAACAGATGAGCCACCTGGCTGGGGTGGCGAAAAGCGAAGTTAAGCGCCTGGTAGCCACCGAGCGAGCAGCCAGCTACGGCTACCTTATCTACCTGGCACTCCTGCTGCAAGCGCGGCACCAGCTCCTCGCTCACCATGCGGTCGTAGAGGCCGTGGTTGTGCACGCGAGTGCCGGGGGGCAGGTGCTTAGCGTACCAGCTCCACTTGTCGCCGCTATCGATGCAGATGAGCTTGACAAGGCGGTTTTCAACAAACCAGCGCACCGAATCGACCAGCAAAAAGTCTTTGGCCTCATAGTAGCGGCCGTTGGAAGTAGGAAAAATAATAATGGGATAACCGTAGTCACCCACCACCAGCATATTCAGGTCGAGGCCCAGGTGCTGGGAGTAAAAGCGGCGGTATTCTTCGTGCAAGGGGCGGGGTTGGCGGGGATGGCACGCGCGCCGGAACCGGCCGCAAACTAAGCAGAAAAACTGAACGGCCAACTTCCCTAAAATCTGGCGGCGCGTGTTTATTTGCGGGCCAATGGCAGTTTTTCGTTTTCAGTCGCCGCGCGGGGCCACCGTCACGGTGCAGCGCGATGAAGCGTTATTTTCGGTGGCACTGGGGCGCTTGGTGCGGCTCGACGTAGTGCTGCCACCCGGCTTTTCGGCACGGGCGGCCGAGCCCTACCCGGTGCTGTACCTAAACGATGGCCAGGACCTGGGGCGCCTGCGCCTGCCGGCCACGCTCAATCGGCTGTTTCGGCAAGGCGAAGTGCGGCCTTTTGTGCTGGTGGCTATTCACGCCGCCGACCGCCTGCAAGAGTACGGCGTGGCCGCGCGGCCCGACTACCTGGGCCGGGGCAGCCGGGCCGGGCGCTACACCGATTTTCTGCTCAAAGAGTTGCTGCCCTACGTGCAGGCGCACTACCACGCCAGCGCCGAGCCCAGCCAGGCGGCCGTGGCCGGGATGTCGCTGGGAGGGTTGATGGCCTTTGATGTGGCCTGGCACCATCCGGAAGCCTGCTGGCGGGCGGGTGCCTTCAGCGGCTCCTTTTGGTGGCGGGGGCGCGGCCTGCACGAGGGATACACCGACGCCGACCGCCTGATGCACAGCCTCGTACGGGCCCAGGCAGCCCGGCCCGGCCAGCAGTTTTGGCTGCAAGCCGGCACCAGCGACGAAACCAGCGACCGCAATAACAACGGCATTATCGACGCCATCGACGACACCCTCGACCTGCTGGCCGACCTGGCTCGCCAGGGCCTACCGCCGGCCGCCACGCGCTACGTAGAAGTGCCCGGCGGCCACCACCACCCGGATACTTGGGGAGCGATTTTGCCCGATTTTCTGCGCTGGGCCTTTGGTACCAAGGAGTTAGCCGAGGCTAGCGTGGCGGCGCGGGCTACGCTGCCCAGCCGCTGGCGGGTAGGCGGCCGATCGTTGGTGCGCCGTCCGCGCGGGGCCGCTCGCCTGGAATTTCAGTATTTGCAGCGTGCGGCTACCTTTGCCGCCATGTCTACTGCCGCTGCTGTTACGTTGGTGCGCCCGGCGCCGGGCACGTATTTGCCTTACACCCAAGCGTATATTGATTTAATAGCACTTGATGTCGACCCGCTGACGCAGCTGCGCCAGCAGGCGGCCGAACTGCACCGCGAGCTGGCTAGCCTCACCGAGGCGCAGGCGCTGCTGCGCTATGCCCCCGGCAAGTGGACGCCCAAGGAAGTGCTGGTGCACCTCACCGATTCGGAGCGGATTTTTGCCTACCGAGCCTTGCGGTTTGCCCGCGCCGATGCCCAGGAGCTGCCCGGCTTCAATGAAAACGAATTTGCAGCCCACAGCGAAGCCAACGACCGGCCACTAAGCGACTTGCTTACGGAATACCAAGCTGTACGGGCGGCCACGCTAGCCTTTTTCAGTGGTCTGAACGCCGGACAGCTCGACCGTGCCGGCCGCGCCAACGGCGGAGCGACGTCGGTGCGCGCGTTGCTCTATATCATTAGCGGCCACGAGCAGCATCACCTGCGTATTTTGCGTGAGTGTTATTGGCCCGCGTTTGCTGGCATTCAGAACTAGCTTAGCGCGCTTTTTAGGGCAACATCCCTTCGGTATCGTGCGTTAGTCAGTTAGTCAGCCACTTTTACTTTCTCATTTCCCCATCACCCAACCCTTTTTTCACTCATGGCAAAAGCCCAAGACGCTCGCAAAGAAAAAAAGAAAGAGCCAACTAAATCAACGAAAGAAAAGAAGGCCGAGAAAGACGAAAAGAAAGTTGCTCGCGCCCGTAAGCAGGAATAAAGTACGGCCTACCCAAATTTTGTGAACCTAAAAAGGCTGCCCGACTAGGCAGCCTTTTTTGTTGCTTGACTCTAAATCGACCGTAAAAGACTGGTAAGTACCCGTCGCTAATTACTTTATGGTAAAAATGGCGCGTCATGCTGAGCTTGCCGAAGCATCTCTACTGCGTAACTAACTCTAAGCGTTAAGATTACTTGCGCGGTAGAGATGCTTCGACAAGCTCAGCATGACGGTATTTAAATATAAAATATTTACCAACGGGTAATTAATTCACTGGCCCTTGTGTAGCTCGTAAGTTATAACGTATAGTACGGCTCCTTTTCCTTGTCGTGGTAGCGGAGGTAGCCGTGCAGCGTCAGCTTGATGAGCATGCGGTAGGCCCGGCGGCGGCTCACGTTGATAAGCTTGGTGTACTGGGCCACCGTAATGCGCGGGGTGGTGCGCAGGTAGTCGAGCACGCGCAGCTCGTCCTTATTGAGGGGAAGTTTTTCGAGGCGGGCTGCGGGCTGCTGGCGTTCGAGCAGCTTTTCGGTGAGCGAGCTGGTTTGCACGCTTTCATCGCGCACGCGCACGTAGCCGCGCCATTCGCCGGGGGCTATTTGGGCGCGGTGAGGCTTATATTGGCTTTCGGACACGCTGACTACCAATACGATGTGATCGTCCTCCGTTTCTATTTCCCGAAAGTGCAGGGCTAGTGGTGGGTCGATGTAGTGGGTGGCCGCTTCGCGCAGCACAAACATTTCCTCCTCGGCATCGCGCACGCCCACCACGCGCCCATCGTCATCAACGCCCACCAACACCTGGCCGCCGCGCGTGTTAGCCAGCGAGGCGAGCGTACGGGAAATGCGGGTAGGATGAGTAGTTTTCTTCTTGAATTCGAGCTGCTCGCCTTCGCCCTGGCTGATAAGTGCGCGTAAGTTCATCTAGTTGAGCTGTTAGCTAATAGCTGCTGGCTATTAGCCTTTTAACTTTATGGCTGTTTAGGTAATTGAGTAAACAGCTTTACCAAGTGACTAACGCAGGCTACAACGCAAATGTGCCGCTTCCCGGCAGGAAAGCGGCACATCAAAAAAAGCTAACAGCTACTACCTAGCTGCTAAGACCTAGAAAGGCAGGTCGTTATCGTCGTCGCTAGCGATGGGCTGAGCCGAAGGCTGTGCCCGCAGCGTAGGGTTCTGGTTTTGGGCAGCGGGCCGGGCAGCGGCCTGAGGCTGGCTGTACGAGCTACCGCCACCAGCGGGAGCGCCACCACCGCTAGCTGGCTCAACGCGCCACGCTTCGAGGTTGGTGAAGTACAGCATCTGGCCATTCTTGTTGAAGCCCCGGCCGCGCAGGTTGAACGTAACCTTCACTTCGTCACCCATTTTGAAGGGATCGATAAGCGCGGTTTTGTCTTGCACCAGCTGAAACTTGATTTGCTCAGGATATTGGCCTTCTTGTACTTCGAGGACGAACTCGCGCTTGCGAAACTTATCGCTAACCTGCTGTTCGTCAAATATTTCGTGCAGGCGGCCGGTTACGTCGTATGCCATCGGAAAAGAAATTTGGGGGAAATGAAAATCTAAAGGTCAAACCTACGAAAAAAAACCGAAGAAGGCTAAACCGCGCCTAGCTGATTAGCTCCCGCGGATTGGCGCCAGCAGCTGGCTATTCGTCGGTAATAAGCTGATAGTATAACCGATAGCGGGCGAGATAGGTGCCCCAAGCGCCCAGCTACTATTCTTAAAAGTGCCCGCCCGGCGAAGGCAGTGCTGCGCATTGCCGTTCTTGCAGCCCCAAACCCTCGGCCACTGCCCAATACTAAAAATATGTTCACGCTCGCCCTGCACGGGGGCGCCGGTACCATCACCCGCGCCTCCCTCACGCCCACGCTCGAAGCCGACTACCGCGCGGCCCTCCGCGCGGCCCTCGCGGTGGGTACCGGCCTGCTAGCCCAGGGGGCACCCGCCCTCGATGCGGTGGAGGCCGCTGTGCGCTCGCTCGAAGACTGCCCGCTTTTTAATGCTGGTCGCGGCGCCGTATTCACCCACGACGGCCACCACGAGATGGATGCGGCCCTCATGGACGGGGCCACGCGCCGGGCCGGGGCCGTGGCAGGCGTGCGCGAGGTGCAAAATCCCATTCGGGCGGCGCGCCTCGTGATGGATGCTACCGAGCACGTGCTACTCGCTTACCCGGGGGCCGACGAGCTGGCCCGCGAGCACGGCCTGCCGCTCCAGCCGCCCGCGTATTTTTTTACTCAGCAGCGCTACGACCAGTTGCAGCAAGCCCTCGCGGCCGGCCGCATGCAGCTCGACCACGCCGCTAGCCCGGCCCCGGCCGCTGACCCCAACTGGAAAAAAGGCACCGTGGGTGCCGTGGCTCGCGACCAGCGCGGCCACTTGGCCGCCGCTACCAGTACCGGCGGCATGACCAACAAGCGCTACTCGCGCATCGGCGACACGCCGCTCATCGGGGCGGGCACCTGGGCCGACGAGCGCTGCGCCATCAGCTGCACCGGGCACGGCGAGTATTTTATCCGGGCCGTGGTGGGCTACGACGTGGCCTGCCTTATGGAGTATAAGGGCCTGAGCCTGGCCGAGGCCTGCCGCGTGGTAGTGCACGACAAGCTGGCCCCCGTGGGCGGCGAGGGCGGCCTCATCGCCGTTGACGCGGCCGGCAATATCACTCTGCCCTTTAATTCGGAAGGAATGTACCGGGCCAGCCGCAATGCGGCAGGGGAGGAGCAACTTGCAATTTACTAAGGTGCTCACAAAGATAGGCTAAGCAGCCTAGCAGCCACAAAAAACGGTCAGCCTGACAACAGGCTGACCGTTTTTGCGACCTAGATAGTACAGAGTGGCTAGCAGGCGGCGTTTGCTACGGCTTCCTTGCTCACGTAGAACTTGCGCTCGGTCATGCAGTACACGTTGCCCTTCGCCAGCACGTGCATCTTAAAGTTCTCGATGGAGAGCGTGGTGCCCTTCTTGGCGGCGGCCACGTTGTTGTGGGCAATGTCGTGGCCGTCGAGAATGATGACGAGGTTCGAGCCGATGGTTTCGACCAGGTGGCCCTCGGTGATGAGCACACCAGTGTCCTCGCCCAGCCCAATGCCGATGAGCTTGGGGTAGAGCGCCACCGCCTCGATGAGGCGGCCGAAGCGCCCGCGCTTCACGAAGTGCGAGTCGATGATGGCGGGCGGGGAGAGGCTCAGGCCGATGCCCATCTTCACGGCGCCTTTCAGCAGGGCGTCGGGCACCGAGCCGCCGCGTATCATGTGCTGCGACATGGCCATGGCACCGGCGCTAGTGCCGGCAATCACGAAGTTGGACTCGGCGTAGTAGCGGCGGGTCATGGCATCGAGGAAATCACTTTCGCCAAACATCTCGCGCAGCCGCGACTGGTTGCCGCCCGAAAACATGACTACATCGGCAGCCAGCAGGCGGGCCAGGTACTCGGGCTGCCGCGCATCCTGCGGCGTGCGTATATCCATGATGCCTACGTTGTGGCAATTGAGCATCGCAAACGAGGCGATGTAAATTGGGCCCACTTCCTGCGGAATCATGGAAGCGGTGGTCACGACCTCGATGCGTGGGTCGGTCTTGCCCGACTCGGACACGACGCGCTTGAGGATGCCCAACTCAAAAAAATTCAGGTAGTATTGGCGCTTGCTGCGCACGGTGGGGTAGGTGCCCTTGTCCTCATTGCCCCCAATGGCGATGAGCTTGCCGCGCGGAATAAGATGTTTCAACGGTAACTGCTAGGTGGCTAATCGGAAGAAGGCAAAAGTACGGCACGCCGCGAGGGCCTACGTATAAAACTGAGCTGCGGGGCGCACCGATCCTTAAGCCAGCAGTACATCGAGCGTACTCGTGGCCATCGAATGGTAGTTGGGCCGGGCCAGCCGGTAGATGACCTGCGCCCGGCCGCCGGGCGTGGCTAGCAGGGCCTGGTAGAGCGGCACCAAAAACTTGCGGCGCCCCACGTGCCGCAAAAAATCTTCCAGGGCCGCATCGGCCGGGGCGTAGCCAGCCCGTAGGGCGAGCGGAAACCAAGCCGCCAGAATTTCGGCATTGCCCGAGACCGTGAAGTGAAAAACTGCATCGAGCGCGGCGAGCGCCGCGGCGGGTTGGGTAGGTGGTAGGTTTCGAAGAAAGTGTTCCCACTCCTGGCTGCTCCACTCCGTAGTATAGGGGCGCAGCTCGGCAGGCGGCGTGCCGGCCGCCAGGTGGTTTAGCACCGTTGCTACCGCCGCGAAGCGAGCCGACTGGGTGGCCGGAGCGCCGGGTGGCAGGCCCGGACCCGCAATCCAAGCGGGTAGATGTAGCTGGGTAGCTTCGGCCGGCGTAAGGAGCACCTGCTGGAGGTAAGCCACGAAGCGCGCCGTATCCATACTCTGAAAGCTAAAGCGGGCGAAGTACTCCTTTATAAAGGTATCGAGCCGGGGGCGGCCCACCAGGTGCTCCAGCGCCAGGAGCAGTAAACAGCCCTTTTCATAGGCAATGTCATTGAGCCCCTCATCGGGGTCGCGCCCGGCTAGGTCCAAGTGCAAATGGGTAGCGGGGCTAGTCGGGCCGAGTTCCTGAATGGTATGGTGCAGATCGGCCTCGCCGAGCGCTTGAAGCATATCGGCATAGGGCCGGCCGTAGAGCTGCTCCATGATACGGCGCTCAAAATAGACGGTGAACCCCTCATTAAGCCAGAAGTCATTCCAGGTTGCATTTGTAACCAAGTTGCCACTCCACGAGTGAGCAAGCTCGTGCGCAACTAAACTGGTCAGGCTCCGGTCGCCCGCTAGAATAGTGGGTGTTACAAATGTTAATCGGGGGTTTTCCATGCCGCCAAAGGGAAAGCTCGCTGGTAACATAAGTAAATCATAGCGTCCCCAGCGGTATGGGCCATACAATTGTTCGGCAGCCGCAACCATCTGCTCCAGGTTCGCAAACTCATAGCTTGCCCGGGGTAGCGTGGCTGGCTTGGCGTAGATACCCGTGCGCCCACTAAGCGAAGTAAAGTCGAGCTGCCCCACCGCCAGCGCCATGAGATAGGCTGGGATGGGCTGCCCCATGCGAAACTGATAGCGCCCGTCGGCCGCGGTGGCCTGCGGGTTCTCGGCACTCATCAGGGCCAACAGTTGGCCGCGCTCAGCGCCCAATATTGCCACGGTGGCTTCGTAGGTGAAGCGAATGCCTGGCGAGTCTTGGCACGGCAGCCAGGTGCGCGCCAGAATGGCCTGCGACTGCGTGAACAGGAAGGGGTGGCTACCGGCCGTTTGGGCCGGGGCTAGCCACTGGAGCGCCGCTGCCGTTGGCGCGGTACGGTAAGCCACCTGAACAGCTGCCGTGCCTGCCGGCACCCCTATCCGGAGGGCCTGCCCCAGCACCGGATCGGGAGCCCCCAGCTGGTAGCTGGCCAGCGGCCCACTCGTCGTTTCTCCCAAGTGCACCGCCTCCAGCAGTAGGTCGCGGGTGTCCAGCACCAGCTCGGCATCGGTGGCAAGTGGGCCGTCGGCGAGCAGCCAGGTGGCGCTAGCGGCTAAGGTGCGCTGGGCAAAATCGACGGCTAGTGCCAAGCGCAGATGGCGTACGCGCAGCGACCCAGCAGCGGCGTAGCTGTGGGGGTCGGCTGCCGGCGAGGTGGGCAATAGGGGAGCAGTAAGAGCAGGCATGGCAGAGAAGGCGGGGAAGAGAAACGAGCGGTTTTTGAAGAAGCTACGCTACGGCAGCCCGAAAGGTCAGGCGTTCGCGCTGCTGTAGACCCGTAACTTTAGGCCGGTAATGTGTGTTGGTTTGGGCGAGGTAGAAATAACCTCCTCGCCACTGGCTCAGTAAAACGAGCTATCTTCAGCCTTCGCGGGTACTCTCGGCTCAGCCGCCCCGCTCTTTCTCGTTTCAATGTTTCGCAAGTTTCGTCCTTATTTTTTGTCGGCCATGCTCCTGCTAGGCCTACTTACTTTGCCTTCGCTGCTTACCTCGTGTGGCAGCAATGGTAAGCCTGGCCAGGATTCGGCCAGCGCCCAAAGCCCGGCCTCATCGGCCGCTACCAACACCGACGGTTCGGAGCCCCGTGTAGATAGCGCGTACGTCATTCGGGCAATGGCCGCCGAGCCACTCTTTAAAGCGCAGGAGCGGTGGGCTCGTAAATTTTACCGCGAGCGGCAGTTCCGGCTAGGCTGGTTCCGAGAGCATAAGGTGGTGCCCCAAGCCGCTACCTTTCTCGCCGTCGTGGCTAAAGCAAAAGACGATGGCCTCGATCCTAAACGCTATCAAATCAATCAGATAAACAAGTTATTTTCCGATCTGCACACGGTCGGCTCAGATACTACGCGCCGTAACCAGCTGGAGCGTGAGGCCGATGTGGCCTTATCGGGTACCTACTTCGTCTGGGCTTCGGACTACTATCGGGGCGTTGCCAACCCGCGCGACACCAAGAACGACGCGTGGAAGGTCAAGCGTAATAAAATCAAGCTCGACCGGGCGCTGATGACTATTCTGAAGGAGCGGGAGAGCACGTATCCCTACTACGATTTTGCGCCCCTGCACCCAGAGTACGACCACCTGAAAAAGGCGCTCGCTCTGCTGCGCGCCCGTGCGGCGGCGGGTGGCTGGCCCACGCTGCCGGCTACCACTTCCCTAAAGCCCGGCGACCGCCTACCCGCAGTGGCCCTGCTGCGCCAGCGCTTACTAGGCGGCGAAGCTACTGGCCAAACGCCAGCTACAGTAGCCGCGCAGCCGCTGCCGGTTAATAATATCAGTCCAGCTACTGACACTTATGACCCGACACTAATAGCGGCCGTAAAAAGTTTTCAGCGCGACCTCGGCTTGCCGCCCACGGGCTTGGTCAACGGCCAGACTCTGCGACAACTCAACGTGCCAATCCAGGCGCGCATCAACCAGGTTATCCTGAACATGGAGCGCTGGCGCTGGCTACCCAAAAAGTTTGAGCCCGATTATCTACTCGTTAATATTCCCGAATACCGCCTGCGGGTGTACGAGCAAGGCAAGGAAGCGCTGACGATGCGCGTCATCGTCGGCAAGACGCTCACCGCAACCCCAGTGTTTTCCGATAAGCTGGAATTTGTGGTGCTGTCGCCCTACTGGAACGTACCGTTTAGCATTATCGACAAGGAGCTGCGTCCCAAGCTAACGGCCAATCCACAGGGTACGCTCAACCGCCTCGACATGGAAGTAGTGAAAGGGTACGGGCGCAAAGCCACCGTCATCAACCCCACTACCATCGACTGGGCCAACGTCACGCCGGCCACTTTCAAGTACACGCTCCGCCGCCGCCCGGGCCCAAAAAATGACTTGGGAGAAGTGAAATTCATCTTTCCTAACTCCAACGATATCTACCTGCACGACACGCCGCACGGCGAGTTGTTTTCGCAAACCGCCCGCAATTTTAGCCACGGTTGCGTACGGGTAGAAGAGCCCGTAAAGTTGGCTACCTACCTGCTACGCAATAACCCCAATTGGGACCAAACAGCCATCGAGGATACCATCGCGCAGCGCCGCGAAAAGTATATTACCCTCAAGGATAAGCTACCCGTGTACCTCGTTTACCTCACGGCCTGGGCCGACGCAAATGGCCACGCGCACTTCCGCGACGACATCTATAACCATGACAAGGCCCTCGCAAAGGAGTATTTTAACTAAACAGCTAGTAGCGTGAGCTAGCATGGTTATTTAAGCTTTACATCCAACAAAGAAGCCCCAGCTATGCGTGCGTAGCTGGGGCTTCTTTGTTGGTCGGGAGCCGAAGATATGAGCTTGTTACAATTGTATGAAGGCAGAAGGGTCGAAGAAAATGTCGTCGCTGTTACAAATGTTGTAAAGAAAGTGTTTAAAAAACCTCTCTTGTACAATTGTAATCAAGGGACAGCGATTATTTAGCCGGCAATACTTCGCCAATTGTTTCGCACATTTGTGAGGTAAATATTTCCTATGGTAGACCGTATTCGCCAATTGCTTGCTTGGCAGCAACTCAGCCCGACGCAGTTTGCTGACTTTATTGGGGTAGGCCGGCCGGTAATCAGTCACATCCTCAGCGAGCGTAATAAGCCTAGCCTCGACGTAGTGCAGCGGATTATTGGCGCATTTCCAGCCGTGTCATTGCCTTGGCTGCTGAGTGGTGCCGGGGAGATGCTGGTCGCCGCTGACCAGCCGAATAGCCCCGTGCCGCCGGCCACAATTGCCGCGCCGATAGCGCCACTAGCCCCTCCGGTAGCAGCAACCCCCGCTTTAGCAGCCCAAAATGCCTCAGCTAGTGACGTAGCCGCCGCTTCTCTAGGGGCCACCGCTACTACTAAGTCGGTGCCGCGCCGTACGTCGGTACCTCAAGCTCCTGCTTTAGCTCGTTTTGTGGCTAATAAGCCACCTACTGCACGACCAGTAGAGTCAAGCTCTCTAGCCGCAGCCCCTGCACCGGTCGAATCGCTGCCTCCTCTGGATACTCCCCCAGATACCATCGCTAAAGTGACTGCCATACCAACCGCGGGTACCGTCCAAGAGCCTGTACTAGCACCAACTCCTGCTATAGCAGAGCCAGCAGTAGCTCCAGCTATCCTTGGCGACGCTGCCGCGATGTTGCCTTTTCTAGCGGAGCCAGGCAAGGCTATTCGGCGCATCGTTATCTTTTATCGCGATGGTTCCTTTGCTGATTATCTGCCAGAAGGCTGAGCCACTATCTTAAAATAAAAGCAGCGTACCCATCTGACTATCGCTGGGTAGGAAGAGAATGGCTTACTAACTGCTGTTACGCAGTGAGTTGCGCGAGTTGTTGATACATGGCCTTTAGCCCTACAGCGTAAAGTTGCGCTTTGAGGCGAAAATGCCCTACCCCATGCTTAAGCTTGAGGATTTCGAGCTTGCTATAGGCCAGCAGAGCAGCAAAGAAATGGGTAGTCTGGGTGGCGGGCGTTTTAGTAGGCGACGCGCCCATGGACGTATTCTGCTTGAGGGACTTATGATATTCTTCCACTTTCCACCGTCTCTGGTAAATCGTAGTAAGTTGGGCCTGTGTCAGGTCGGTGTCGCTGCTGACCAGATATAATGTCCCCTGGCTCCCGTCTTGGTTGCTAAGTAGTCAGCCAAAAGTAATCCAGTAGTCAGGGGAGCCAATGTCGTGGATG
>CAZERY010000045.1:0-18633 GCA_964514915.1 uncultured Hymenobacter sp. | reverse complement strand
TTGCGGAACTGCCGCCTGAAGACAGCGCGTCTACCAATTTCGCCACAAGCGCAGGGCTACAAAACCAGTCCGCCCGGTCGGCGGTTGGTTTTGGTGGTGCAAAGATAGACGATCTAGTCAATTTAACGCAAGCGCAAAAATGTTTTTCGCTAGTCACTCTCCTAACGGCCGAGCCGAAAATTTGGCTTTCAGGCACTTGCAGCCACATTTTTTTTACGAAAGACTGGCGGCCATAGCTAGCCACAGCGGGGCTAGAACCGTAGATAGGGGCTTCTTTACACTCGCCATGCTTACTTCCGCTGCCACCGCCGCTCCTCTAGAAACCGACTTCGGCCGCGCCGCTAGCTTCTACGATTTGCTGGCGGGGCTGGCATTTGGGGGTAGCCTGCGGCGGGCTCAGCGCGCGGCGCTCGCGGCCGGGCTGCCGCCGGGGCTGGCCCCCCGCATCTTGGTGCTCGGCGGCGGCACGGGCTGGGTGCTCAGCGCCATTTGGCAGCAGTGCCCCACGGCGCAGGTGTTGTACCTCGAAACTTCGGCCACGATGCTAGCCCACACGCAAGCCCGGCTACGGCGGCACCCGGCCTCGCCCGGCGCGGCCGTGGAGCTACGCCACGGCAGCCAGGCGGCCCTGCGGCCGGGCGAGCAGTTCGACGCTCTCGTCACGTTTTTTGTGCTCGATTGCTTTAGCGCAGCGGCGCTGCCGGCTGCCCTGGCACGCTTGCACGCGGCCCGGCGTCCGGGCGCGCCGTGGCTGGTGGCCGATTTTTGGCCCGCCCAACGAGGCTGGCGGCACTGGCTTATCGGGGTGATGTACTGGTTTTTTGGTTGGCTGGTGGGGCTGCGCACCCGCCAGATGCCCCCCTGGCCCAAGGCACTCACCGAGCTCAACCTAACCCCCACCTGGAAAAAATCCTTTTTCGGCCAGGCGGTGGCCGCCCTAGTTTGGCGTTGACCTAGGCTACAACCGCTCGACCTATTCTCCTAGCTAAGAGCGGCGCAAAGCATCTTTTTAGGTAGGACGTGGGCTGGTTGCCAGTATTTCCTAGTTACTTTGCATTCCCCCCTTCAGGATTTATTCAAAATAAATAGCGACCTGTATTATCCTTCTACTTTTTATGAAAAAACTTCTCCGCAAATCTCTCCCAGGTGCGGTAGTGATGCTGGGGCTACCCGGTTTGGCAGCGGCCCAGACAGTGGCTTCGGCTGGCTCGGGGCCAGCGGTGCACTATACCGTTGCCTTTCCCAATGCGGTGCATCACGAGGCGCGCATCGCGGCCACTTTTGAGGGGCTACCGGCCGGCAAAAAGCTAGTGGTAAGCATGGCTCGCTCGTCGCCAGGCCGCTACGCCCTCCACGATTTTGCAAAAAACGTGTACTACGTAGTCGCCACCGATGAGGCTGGCAAGTTACTACCCGTCAATAGGCCCGACCCGTACTCGTGGGAAGTAACTCCCGGCGCCGGCGGCATAGTGCGGTTCAACTATACGCTCTACGGCGACCGCACCGATGGCACCTTCGCGGGCATCGACCAGCAGCACGCGCACCTGAATATTCCGGCTACTTTTTGCTACGCGCAAGGGTTGGAAGACCGCCCGGCTGAGGTCAAGTTTGAGCTGCCGGCGGGCTGGAAAGTGGCGACCCAGCTGCGAGCTATCGGCGACGACAAGATGACGTTTGTCGCGCCCAACCTGCAATACTTCATGGACAGCCCCCTTGTGCTGGGTGCCAAGCAAACCCTGCACACCTGGCAGGATGGCGGCCGCAACTTTGAGATGGCGACCTACTACACCGGCCCAGTGAGTGAGGTCGATGCCTTTGTCAAAAAGACGCAAAAAGTGGTGCGCGAGGCTGCCGGCGTATACGGTGGTGAGCTGCCGCAGTTCGATTTTAACCGCTACACCTTCCTGGCCGACTACCTGCCCCAGACGACCAGCGACGGCATGGAGCACCGCAACTCTACCTCGCTCACCAGCCCGCTGCCCCTGCACGAGGAAGGCGCGCTGCTCAACCTGGGCACCGTATCGCACGAGTTTTTTCACGCCTACAATACCGAGCGCATTCGCTCGCAGGACTTGGAGCCTTTTGATTTTCAGCGCATCAACATGTGTGATGCGCTGTGGTTTGGCGAGGGTTTTACGCAGTACTACGGCGAGCTGGTGCTGCGCCGGGCGGGCTACTACGACGACGAGCAGTTCTTTGAAAAAGTGAGCTCCTGGGTAAATGCGCGCGTCAACTCGCCGGGCGCCCGCTACGCCTCGGCCATCGATATGAGCCGCCAGGCGGGCTTCGTGGATGCCGCCGTCTCGTTGGACCCCACCAACCGCAACAACACGTACCTTTCCTATTACATCCAAGGCGCGGGGCTGGCGCTGGTGCTCGATTTGCAGCTCCGCCAGCGCTACCACACTTCCCTTGATAAGTACATGCAGGCCCTGTGGCAAGAGTTTGGCAAGGCCCAAACGGCGGCGCTGGCCCCGGCCAAGACGTTCACGGTACCCGATTTGCAGCGCGTGCTAGGCACCGTAGCCAAGGATACGGCCTTTGCCGGCTCGTTCTTCCGGCGCTATATCTACGGCCGCGAAGCCCCACGCTTCGCCGAAAACCTGGCTACAATGGGCCTAGCCGTAGTGCCGGTGAAAGCGCTGGCCGCTGCCCTGCCGCGCCAGGTAGAGTTTGATGCAGAAGACCGCTGCATCTTGGCGCGCAACACTACCATCGGCTCGGGCCTCTACAAGGCGGGCATCGACCGGGGCGACCAGATCATGATGCTCGACGGTGTGAAAATCGACAATATGGCCACGCTCGAAGCCATCATGCGCAAGCATACGCCCGCCGACCTCGTGCCGGTGCGGGTACGCAACCCCGCCGGCGTAGAGCGCACCACCCAAGTCGTACTCACCGAGGACACCAACATTCAGGTGCAGCCCATGGAAAGCGTGGAAAAACTGACGGCCACCGCTGCCCAGAAAGAGCAGCGCGCTGCCTGGCTGGCTAGCGCCGCCAAGTAGCGCCTCGCTACCTAACGCACGCAAAAGCCCGGCACTACGCAGCTTGTCTTTACCCAAAACTCAAAAAGCGCTGACCTGCTGGTCAGCGCTTTTTTTGGGCGCTGGCGGCAGCCTTGGTTAAATAGTCAGCCAGTAGTTTTTAACTACTAGCTGTTAGCTTATTCTCTGATTAATAGAACTATGAATCAGGCAAAACCTGGTTGTAATCGCCTAGCGGGATTTGAGCTCGCGCAGGCTAGGCAAGCCGGAGCAGTCTCCCTTGACGGATTGACCGGATGCAACTAAGAGCTACTGACTGTCTACTTTTTAAGACTCACCTGCCATTCATCTCATGTCCTGCCAATTACGCAATTTTCTTCGCACCGGCAGGCTACTGCTGCTGCAAGTAGTAGCCTGCTATGCCGCCCTAGCCCAGCAACTGCCTGGTACTTTAAGGGGTATCGTGCAGGACTCCGTGAGCCGGCAGCCGGTTGCCTACGCAACGGTCGTCTTATTGCAGCCCTCTCCCGGTGGTAGTCAGCTAGCGGGGGCCACGACCGACTCGCAGGGCTTGTTCGCCTTGCCCAAGCTGGCACCGGGTCTGTATCGGCTGCAAGTGAGCTTGGTTGGCTACGCCTCCCATCCGCAGGCCGTCGTGATTACGTCGGCGACGACCACGCTACCCCCTATTCTGCTGGCGCCGGCGGCCCAGCAACTCGGGGAGGCCGTGGTAGTGGGCCGCCAGCCGCTGGTGGAGGTGCAGCCGGACCGCCTCGTTTATAACGCGGCGCAGGATATCGGCAATGCGGGCGGCACGGCCGCCGACGTGCTGCGCAAGACCCCTTTGCTGGCTGTGGATGGCGCGGGAACCGTCACGATGCGCGGCTCGACCAATTTTAGGGTATTGGTCGACAACCATCCTTCCCCAACGCTAGCCCAAAATCTGACGCAGGCCCTGAAAGGCTTACCAGCCGACCAGATACAACGCGTGGAAGTCATCACGACCCCTTCCGCCAGGGATGATGGGGAGGGCACAGCCGGTATTATCAATATCGTGCTCAAAAAAAGCGCCCGCCGTCAAGTTAATGGCCATGTCGGAGCCAGTGGGGGCAACCGCGCCACCGAACTCACGTCGGCGCTCGGCTTTAGGCGTGGGCCGGTTAGTGTAAACGCGGCGGCTGGCACGGGAACCTGGTACGAGCCGGACCAGCTCACCCGCCGCCGCCTAGGTTTCTCGGCCCTCGGCCCGGATACGCTGACGCAGCGCGGGCGCCGGCTTAACTTGGGAACGTGGCACAACGCGACCCTTAGCCTGGATTACGACCCGGCCGAGCACCACCGCCTTGCGCTGAGCGGGACGCTCAGCGGCTACCAGGCACAGGGGCAGCGCGACCTATTCAACCAGGTAGTTTCGCCCGGTAGTACGCTAAATCAGCTTTTTACCCGCGCTAACACCGAGTACCTCAGCACTACTAGCGGCGAAGTAACTGGTACCTACACCCGCACCTTTGCCCAGGCTCGCCGCGAATGGAGCGTGTTGGCTCAGTACACCCGCAACGCCGACACCTTTGGCTACGCCTTCGACCAGTTCACCAACTCGGCCGTGGCCCTGGCCCCAGACCGGGCCGACTACCGGGAACGTAGCCCGGGCCGTACCCCCGGCCAGGAAGTAACGGCGCAGACCGATTTCAAGCAGCCGTTTGGCGAGGCAAAAACGCTGGAGGTGGGGTTGAAAGCTATTTTTAGGCGCACCGGGGCGGTTGCCACGGTAGAGGGCCTTACGCCGGGGCAAACACCGGATTTCACTGCTCTGGCCGGCCGGGGTACCGATTTTAGCTATGCCCAGGCCGTGCAGGCCGCCTACGCGAGCTACGCCACAGCGCTTAGCAAAAAGCTGACTACTACTTTGGGTAGCCGCGTGGAGCGCACCAGTTTCTCCGCTGACTTTCGAGTGAATGGGACCAGCCTGGCGCCGCGCAGCTACGTATCCGTGCTCCCGAATGCGAGCCTGCACTACACCTTGCGGCGGGATACCAGCGGCCTACGCCTGGCCTACAGCCGCCGCATTACCCGCCCTTATATCGACTACCTCAATCCCTTTGTGGACCGCTCCAACCCGCAGAATATCACCTATGGTAATCCTGAGTTGGTTTCCGAGCTAACCGATGCCTACGAGGTCAGTTATAATACGCTCGCCCACACCGCACCAGTTATCTTCTCGGGCACGGTGCGCCACACGGGCAACGCGATTGAGGCCGTGCGCCTGCCCACCAGCACTCCTGGCGTGACGGCGCAAACCTATGCCAACGTGGCCTCCACTACCTATTATCAGCTCACACTCTACGGAACGGCTAAGTTCACGAAACACTGGGAGGGTAGCGGCGGGCCCAACGCCCGCTACGTGGTATTCCGGAGCCCTGACCGGGAGCTACTGCGCCGCGGCTTCAGCGCGGGCATGAACGCGGACACCTCCTACCATTTTGCCCATCACTTCACGGCGCAGGCTTCCTTGTCGGGGTCGTTGCCGACGCCCATCCTGCAAGGTCAGGGCGGAGCTAGCCTCTACTATTCTATGGGCGTAAAGAAAACGCTCGTAGGAGAAAAAGCGGATGTGACGCTGAACGTGGCGAACCCTTTTAACGACTCATTTCCCAATCGCAGCAGTATCACCACCGCCTTTATCGACGAGCGCACCGAGTATCGGAGCTACCAGCGGGCCTTCCGACTAAGCCTGAATTATCGCTTCGGGCAGGATGCCCCGGAGCGCGAACACCGCAAGGCCAGTAACGACGATTTAAAGAGCAGGTAGCAAGCAAGCGTTTGATAATAAGGCTGCCGCAGCCTGCGCCAGCTCGTGGAAGGCATCCAGATAATCGCGCAGCTACTGGCCGGATAAGGCCTAAAAAAAGCGCCGACCCATCGGCCGGCGCTTTTCGAGTTTTGGGTAAGGATAAGCCGAATAATCGACCGGAGTTTTTTGTACTCCCCCAATTTACTTCCTTCTTACCGGCGACGACCAAAGAAGCGCAGCAGAAAGAGAAACAGGTTGATAAAGTCGAGGTACAGCGTGAGGGCGCCCAAAATAGAGGCCTTGTGGCTGGCCTCTTCGCCTTCGGTCACGCCGGTGAAGGCAACTGACTTTAGCTTCTGGGTGTCGTAAGCAGTAAGGGCGGTGAACAGCAGCACCCCAATGGCTGAAGTAGCCGTAGCCAGGATGGTACTTCCCAGGAAGACGTTAACCACCAGCGCGATAACCAGCCCAATGAGCGCCATGCTCAGCAGCTTGCCCCAGCCGGTCAGGTCCGACTTGGTATAATAGCCGTAGAGGCTCATTACGGCGAAGGTGGCGCCCGACACGAAGAAGGTCGAAGAGATAGAATCGGCGGTGTAGCGCAGGAAGATGACGCTTAGCGTCACGCCGTTGAGGAGCGCGTAGGCGATGAAGGCGGTTTGTACTTCGGTGCGGCTCCACTGGGCAGCGCGGGCCGTCATGAAGCCCACGATGAGCAGCTCGGCGATGATCAACCCTAGAAACACGAAAGGCGTGCCAAATACGAAGTCGCGCACCGTGGCCGAAGTGGCGGCAAACAGCGCTACGCCGCCCGTGAGGCTCAGGCCAGCGGCCATCCAGCCGTATACCTGCGCAAAAAACTGCGCCTGGATTCGGGCGGCTTCTTCGGCCGAAATCTGAATGGCAGTGGACCGGCCGGAACCGTCAGAAAATTGGTTATCACTCATAACGAAAGACTAAGTGGCGTAGGAAATGGCAGTGCTGGCCTGCTTACGAACTTTGGCCGGCGCTGGTGGTACTAGTAGCAATTTTGCGGCCGACTTGCGGCTTTTCTTTTTCTCTGCCCTTATGGCTGCTTCGGCCCACTACCGCCGCAACGACGCGTTGCGCACCATCCGCCCCGGCTACCCGGGCAACAAGCTTATCGGCGCCGAATACTGCAACGGCGAGGCGCTGTACGAGCCTAGCTTGGGCACGGCCCTGCGCTGGCAGCTCACGGCCAACCCCCAGAAAGAGGAGAAAAAGCGCGATACCTGGGTGCCCAACGTGGTGCCCTGCGCCGAGGCTTTTTTTTCGACCGAAGACATGCTGGTGTGGCTCGGGCACGCGGGCTTTTTACTGCGGGTGCAGGGCGTGAGCCTGCTCTTCGACCCAGTGCTGTTTAGCTCGCTGGGTTTGCGGCACCGCCACCCGCTGCCCTGCCAGCCCACCGACGTGCGCAACATCGACTACCTGCTGCTCTCGCACGGCCACCGCGACCACCTCGACGCGCAGTCCATCAAGGTATTGGCCCAGCAAAACCCGCGCCTGCAAGTGCTTTCGTCGCTGAGTATGGCTGGCCTGCTGCGCGGGATGGCTCCTGCCCTGGCGGTGCAGGAGGCCGGCTGGTGGCAGCAGTACGACCTGGGCCCCGCGGTACCCTTTGAAATCTATTACCTGCCGGCTAGCCACTGGCACCGGCGGGGCCTTTTCGACCTGAACGAGGTGCTGTGGGGCAGCTTTTTGATTAAGACCAACGACCGCCTTCTCTACTTTGCCGGCGACACGAGCTACGGCGACCACTTCGAGCAGATCGAGCAAACCTTTGGGCCGCTCGACATCGTGCTGCTGCCGATCGGGGCCTACAAGCCGCCGTTTATGATGCACTTGAGCCACGTCAACCCCCACGAGGCCGCCAAGGCAGCCAACGTGCTGCGCGCCGGCCACGTGGTGCCCATGCACTACGGCACCTTCGACCTTTCTGACGAGCCCGCTTCCGAGCCGCTGCGGCTGCTCACAGAAGTAGCGGCCGGTGGCCTGCTGCGCGGCGAGCTGCACGCGCCCGCCGTGGGTGAGGTGTTGCGCTGGCCGGCTTGGGAATAGCTTTTTTTGGCCGTTAGCTGCTAGCAGTTAGCTCTTAGCTTTTGCCAAACCGCACTCACGCAGCCAGCCAACGCCCAATAGCTTTTAGCTTTGCTGACTTATTGGCTTTTGCTTAAAAAGCTACTGGCTAACAGCTAGCAGCTAACAACAATGTCCCCTACCCTTGTTCTGAGCCTGGTCGCGGGCTACTTTGTCGTCCTCGTCATCATTGCGTTGCTCACCTCGCGCGGGGCCACGAGCGAAAGCTTTTTTGTGGCCAACCGCAACGCACCGTGGTACATGGTGGCTTTCGCCATGATTGGCACCTCGCTCTCGGGTGTCACGTTTATCTCGGTGCCGGGCAACGTGTATGGCAAAAGCTGGAGCTATCTGGCAGTGGCACTGGGCTTTGTGGTGGGCTACCTGGTCATTGGCACCGTGCTGCTGCCGCTCTACTACCGCTTGCAGCTGGTGAGCATCTACTCCTACCTGGAGCAGCGCTTTGGCTACTGGAGCTACAAAACGGGCGCGCTGTTTTTCTTGATCTCGCGCTCGCTCGGCTCGGCCCTGCGGCTGTACCTGGTGGCGGGCGTGCTCCAGCTGGCAGTATTCGACTCGATGGGCGTGCCTTTTTCCATCACGGTCATTGTCAGTATTTTATTTATTTATCTCTACACCTTTAAGGGCGGGCTCAAGACGATTCTCTGGACCGATACTTTCCAGACTCTAGCCATGCTGAGCTGCGTGGGGCTGAGCATCTACTTTATGTCGGATGCGCTCAACTATTCCTTCAAGCAGCTTATCGGCACGGTGCGCGACAGCCCGATGTCGCAGGTTTATTTCGCTGATTTTCGGGATGATAAGTTTTTCTGGAAGCAGTTTGCCTCGGGCATGTTCATCACCATCGTCATGACCGGCCTCGACCAGGATTTGATGCAGAAAAACCTGAGTTGCCGCAGCCTCGGCGAGGCCCAGAAAAACCTGTTTTGGTTTACGCCCGTCATCGTGAGCGTCAACGTGCTGTTTCTCACGCTGGGAGTGCTGCTTTATAAATACGCCGCCGCCCGCGGCCTCGACCTGGCTCACCTGCCGCGGCTGCTCAATGCGAAAGGCGGCCTCGATACCGACAAGGTTTTTCCTTACCTGGCCACCACGCAGTTTTCGCTGCCGGCGGGTATCATCTTCATTCTGGGAATTATCGCCGTCACCTACGCCTCGGCCGACTCGGCGCTGACGGCGCTGACCACCTCGTTTTGCGTCGATTTTCTGGACATCAAGCAGTACGCCGAGGCGCGCCAAACGCGGCTGCGGCAGCTCACGCACCTGGGCTGGTCGGTGGTGCTGATTGTCATTATCCTCATCTTCCGCGCCCTCAACGAGCAGAGCCTCATCGATGCCGTGTACAAGGCGGCGGGCTTTACCTACGGGCCGCTGCTGGGGCTGTTTGCCTTCGGCATTTTCACCGGGCGGCGGCTGCGCGACCGCTTGGTGCTGCCCGTGTGCGTAGCCGGGGTGGGCCTCACGCTGCTTATCGTCACGCACTCGGTCGAGTGGCTCAACGGTTACAAGTTTGGCTTTGAGATTCTGCTACTTAATGGGGCGCTCATCTACCTGGGGCTACTGTTGATCTCGCGCCCCGCCGACCGAACCGAAGCAACCCCGATTTTGTCCTCCACCCGTGGCTAGGGTCGCGGGCCCAGCTACCTTTTTTCTCGTATGCGTTTCTACTTTTTCGCACTTTTGCTGGCTAGCCCTTTGCTGGCCCTCGCCCAAGCCAAGCCGGCGCCGGCTAAGACGCCCATCATCCTCACGCCCGGCAATATGCACCAGCAAGCCGGCGGGGGCGCCGAGAACCGCCCCGACCATGCCCCCGAGTACCCGGGCGGGGAGGAAGCAATGGGCGAGTTTTTTGCCAAAAACGTGCAGATTCCCGTCAAGGCCAAGCAGGCCCACGTAAGCGGCGACGTCCTCGTGACGGCTACTGTCGGCGCCGATGGCAAGCTCGTTGACCCCAAGATTGCCAAGGGCCTCACGCCCGAGTGCAACGCCGAAGCCTTGCGCGTAGTGCAGCTGCTGCCCGCCTGGCAGCCCGCTACCCGGCGCGGGGTGCCCTTATCCGTGTTGGTGCAAGTACCCGTGCCGTTCAATAACTCTGGTATTACCAAGTTTGAGAATGACCGCAAAGTCCCCCGTTCGGCCAAAGACGCGCCGGGACTGAATTAAAGAGTTTCCTTTGAAATCAAAGGAACGTCATGCTGAGCGTGTCGAAGCATCTTGCTCGCATCGTCTAACGATTCACGCGAGATGCTTCGACACGCTCAGCATGACGTTCCTTTTAACGTTACTTGATGCAAATGAGGTGCTACTTCTAAAATAAGGGCAGCTCTTACCCGTCTTCTACTACCCAAGCCGGCCCCTAGCCGGCCGCATTGAATTATGGCTCGAAGTGGATTTAATACCAGTGGCAACGACGTTACCGCCGACCTGCCCAAACCGAAAGTAAACAAGGAGTCGCTGCGGCGCGGCCTGCGCATATTTCGCTACGTGCTGCCCTACCGGGCCAAGTTTACGGTGGGCCTGGTGCTGCTGGTACTCAGTAGCCTCAGCACCATGTCGTTTCCGTGGATAGCGGGCAAGCTCGTGAACGTGGCTACCGGCGAGCCGCTGGTGCTGCCCGGCGGCCTGGCGCTCGACATCAACCGGGTGGCGCTGGGGCTGTTTGCGGTGACGGTATTGCAGGGAATGTTCTCGTTCGGGCGCATCTGGTTTTTCACCCAAGTGAGCGAGTTTACGGTGCGCGATATCCGGCAGGCGCTCTACGCCAAGTTTGTGCAGCTGCCCATTCCGTATTTCGAGCAAAACCGCATTGGCGCCATCACCTCGCGCATTACTTCCGACGTCGCCCAGATTCAGGACTCTTTTTCGCTGACCCTGGCCGAGCTGTTTCGGCAGGTATTTACGCTGGTGGGCGGCATTGCCTTTATCATGGTGGTGTCGTGGAAGTTGTCGCTGTTCATGCTGCTCACCTTTCCGCCCATCGTGCTGGCGGCGGGGCTGTTTGGGCGCAAAATCCGCACGCTGTCGCGCACGGTGCAACAGGAGCTGGCCCATACCAACACCATCGTAGAAGAAACGCTGCAAGCCATTAACTCGGTGAAAGCCTTCACTAATGAGCGGTTTGAAACCAGCCGGTACAACCTCTCGCTCAACAAGGTGGTGCGGGCCGCGCTGCAAAGCAATTTGTACCGGGGCGGCTTCGTGTCGTTCGTTATTATTGGCTTGTTTGGCGGCATCATCCTGGTGCTCTGGCGCGGAGCCACGCTGGTGCATACGCCCGTCAGCGACCCCAACCACCTCCAGATTGGCGACCTCACGGCCTTCATTATTTACACGGCCTTTATCGGAGCCTCCGTAGCGGGCTTAGGTGAGATTTACGGTAAGGTGCAAAGCACGCTTGGCGCGAGCGAGCGCATCCTCGAAATCCTGGACGAAACGCCCGAGCCTACCTACCAGGAGCCCGCTACCGGCTTGGTACCCACCAAGATTGCAGGCGATATTCGCTACGAGCACGTGGCCTTCCGCTACCCCACGCGGCCCGACGTGCCCGTGCTGCAAGATATTGACTTTCACATCGCGGCGGGCGAGAAGATTGCGCTCGTCGGCCCCAGCGGCGCCGGCAAAAGCACGATTGCCGGCTTGCTCATGCAGTTTTATCCGCTCAGCGGTGGGCGCATTCTGGTCGATGGCCACGATGTAGCTGCCTACGACCTCACGGCTTTGCGCCGCCACATCGGCATCGTACCGCAGGAAACGCTACTTTTTGGTGGCACCATCCGCGAGAATATTGCCTACGGCCGGCCCGGCGCCACCGATGAGGAAATCATCGAAGCCGCCCGGCGCGCCAACGCCTGGCAGTTTATCAGTGCCTTCCCCGAAAGCCTCGACACCGTGGTCGGCGACCGTGGCATCAAGCTCTCGGGCGGCCAGCGCCAGCGCGTAGCCATTGCCCGCGCTATTCTAAAAAACCCCGCCATTCTCATCCTCGACGAGGCTACTTCTTCTCTTGACAGCGAGAGCGAAAAGCTGGTGCAAGGCGCCCTCGATGAGCTGATGCAGCACCGCACCAGCCTCATCATTGCCCACCGCCTCAGCACCATCCGCAAGGTGGATAAAATTTTGGTTATCGACGGCGGCCGCATTGTGGAGGCCGGCTCACACGAAGAATTGAGCGAGCGCGAGGGCGGGCTATACGCCAATTTGCTGCGGTTGCAGTTTGAGTTGGCGTAGGGCTAGTGTAGCTTGCAGCCTGTATGCTAGGCTACACCTTCTAGGATGCCCGTACTATTTGAGGTAAAATTAGCTGGTCGATTACTACTTCCCGCAGTGATTCCTCAAGTTGAGATGCCTTCATTTTGCAGCAACAATAGCGGATAAAAGGTCGGATTTACCTTCTTCTAATCAGCGCTGCTTAAGGATAAACAGAAGACCTCATATGTAACGGATAATCAATTCTTTGCCTATTATCCTTCATAGCCCCATTGTTCACCAGCTTTTGCACGTTTTGGTAAAGTTCGATACCCTTTCCATTGTTATACCAGTGTACAACGAAGCCCGCACTATTCACCAAATCCTGGATTTGTTGCGCGAGCTTGAATTGGTCAACAACATCAAAAAGGAAATTATTTTGGTCAACGATTGCTCAACGGATGCCTCGGCTGATACGATTCGGGCCTACGCGGCCCACTACCCTAGCCTGGGCCTGCGGCTGCTGGAGCACCCCGTAAACCAAGGTAAAGGCGCGGCTCTGCACACGGGTATTCGCGAGGCCACCGGCGACTACGTTATCGTACAGGACGCCGACTTGGAATATGACCCGCAGGAATACAACCTGCTAATCAAGCCCGTCCTGAAAGGCTTTGCCAACGTCGTATATGGCTCCCGCTTTATCGGTGGTAATCCGCACCGCATTCTGTTCTTCTGGCACAGCATCGGCAACGGCATTCTCACGTTCCTATCCAATATGTGCACCGACCTGAACCTGACGGACATGGAGACGTGCTACAAGCTCTTCCGGCGCGACATTATTCAGGGCTTGCAGCTGGAGGAAAAACGCTTTGGCTTCGAGCCCGAGGTTACGGCCAAAGTAGCCCGGGTGAGCGGCCTCCAGCTCTACGAAGTAGGCATCAGCTACTACGGCCGCACTTACGCCGAAGGTAAAAAAATCGGCTGGCGCGATGGTTTTCGCGCCATTTACTGCATTCTGAAATACGGTTTGCTAAAAGCCTAGCGCAGCCCCAAAGCACGGGCGGCTAGTACCATTATAGTTATAGTCAAAGGCCTTGCCGCAGCAGGCCCTCCGCTAGCTCCCGATCGTTGCCCAGCCTTGGCACTTTATTTTGCCCGCCCAGCTTACCCACGCTTTTCATGTAGCGCTGAAAGGCACCGGCGGGCAGCGCCCTGAGCAGCAGCGGGGCCAGGATGCTGCCCTGGCGCAGGTCATCGTAATACGTATTTCGCTGGCGCAGAGCCATATCTAGCCCGGCGGCGAAGCTAGCGGCAGCGTGCGGCGGCCGGGCAAACTCGATGAGCCACTCGTGGCGCGAAGGCTGGCTGACCTCGTCGCTCACGAGCGGCGCCACGGTGAATTCGGTGACCTCCGCTTCGGGGTGCTGGCGCACGGCCTCGCGCAGGGCGGCTTCCACTTCTTCGCCGATGACGTGCTCGCCGAAGGCCGAGAGGAAGTGCTTGATGCGGCCCGTCACGACTATCCGGTGCGGGTGCAGATCGACAAAGCGCACAGTATCGCCGAGCGAGTACGCCCACAGGCCGGCGTTGGAGGTAAGGATGACGGCGTACTGCTGGCCCAGTTCGACCTCACCGATGGTAAGGCGGGGCGGATTTTCTTCAAAAAATCGATCGGCGGGCACAAATTCAAAGAAAATGCCGCTGTCGAGGCGCAGCAGCAGGCCAGGGTTGCCGGGCTGGTCCTGGAAAGCTAGAAAGCCTTCGGAAGCCGGAAACAGCTCGATGCTAGCCACCGGGCGGCCAATGCTTTCGAGCAGGCGGGCGCGGTAAGGGTCCATGCTCACGCCACCCGACACGAAGAGGTCGAAGTCGGGAAACACCTCCCCTACCGGCCGGCCGGTGCGGGCCGTGAGCTGGTCGAAATACATCTGCACCCAAGGCGGAATACCGGAAATAAGCGTGAGGGGCTGGCCCAGGGTTTCGCCCACGACAGCGGCGAGCTTGGTTTCCCAATCCTCGACACAGTTGGTGGCGTAGCTCGGGAGCTGGTTGCGGCGCAGGTAGGCGGGCACGTGGTGATTGACGATGCCCGAAAGCCGCCCCGTGGGGATGCCGCCCACGCGCTCGAGCTCGGGCGAGCCGGACAAGAAAATCAGCTTGCCATCCAGAAAACGGGCGCGGCCAGTGGCGGCCACGTAGTGCAGCAGCGCATCCTTGGCCCCGTTGATGTGGTTGCCGATGCTGGCCTGGGTAATCGGAATGTACTTGGCGCCGCTGGTGGTGCCGCTGGTTTTGGCCAGGTACAGCGGCCGGCCGGGCCACAGTATATCGGGCTCGCCGGCCTTCACGCGGTCGAAATACTCCTTGGCCGTCTCGTAGTCGCGGATGGGCACGCGGGCCGCAAAATCGGCCAGCGTCTGGATGGCCCCAAAGTCGTGCGCGCGGCCAAAAGCCGTGCCCGCCGCTGCGCGCGTTAGCGTACGCAGCAGGCGTAGCTGCGTGGCCTCGGGGGCCCGCTGCCACTGCTGGTAGCGATGCACGGTGTAGGCCGCCAGCGGGCGGCTCAAGGCAGCTTTAATTCCCATGAGAGGTGAGCAGGCAAGCAGCTTGGTGGGCCACAAATATCACTACCCGGCCACGACCCTACTGCGCCAGCGAGGCAAGGCGACCTCTTGTTGCCATTTTAAATAATTAATAACCAGCACTTTCTACTTTAATCGAGCTTATTGTTTAACTTTTTTAGCGCAAACTCTAAACACAACTACCAGGTGGCAGTTTCACGTACACAAACATCACCAGCATAGTAGCTGGTAGCTATTTTTTTCTTCTCTATCATGATTAACCAATTTGGCACGGCCGCCTGGCAGGGCGATGCGAAAGGTCACGGCACCATCGGCACTAAAAGCGGGGTCGTTGAGGCTCCTTACTCGGTAGGCTCACGCTTTGAAGGCGTAAAGGGCACTAATCCCGAGGAGTTGATTGGCGCGGCGCACGCCGGCTGCTACACCATGTTTTTGGCCATCGTGCTCTCGCAGCACGGCCATACGGTGGAAGACCTCAACACGACGTCGACCGTGACGCTGGACCCGACCCAGAACCCGCCCGTTATCACCAAAATCCACGTGAGCACCGAGGGCAAAGTAACCGGCGCCAACATCAACCCCGAAGATTTTCAGAAGCACGCCGAGTTTGCCAAGGCTAACTGCCCCATATCGAAGCTGCTGAGCGCCGTACCCGAGATGACGCTCGAAGCCAAGCTTTCGTAGGTAGCTAGTAGTAGCTTCTCGTTTTTACTAAAGCCGCTCTGCACGCAGGGCGGCTTTTTGCGTTGCTCTTTTACTAACTGTATAGTGACCAGCACCTTGCTCGCTTGCCAAGCAAAACCCCGGGCTGACCCTTATTTTTGCCCCATGCCCACTGGTACCACTCGCATCCGCTTACGCCCTGCCAACTCCTCGCGCCTCTCGTTTGGGGTGCAGCTTTCGCTCGTATTATTTGCTATCGTATATGCCTTGCTGATGCTGCGCAACTCGCCCGCCGACCAGGAATTTCACTGGCTGCACTACGTTTTTCTGACGGGCTGCGTGGCTTACCTGGGATTCATTTTGGTGCACAACGCGCCGGTGTTTGGCACCCAGAGTTACTTTGAGTTTGCGCCGGGCTATCTGGTGCATAAGGCCGGCTTGTTTCGAGCCAAGCAAGTATTTGCTGCCGAAAATATGAACCTGCTGGAGCTGCTGCCGCGCCAGCTGCGCGTGCGTCTCAAAGACGGCGACATCCACGTGCTAAACATGCGCGAAGTAAAAGGCACCCGCCGCCGTGCCCTCCTGCACGGCCAGCTAGCCGGCTTTGCCAAGCGCTACGGCGTAGAGCTGCGCGAAGAGGGAGCGGTCGGTAAGCGCGCCTAGCTACGGCTCCTGGCCCCGCTCCAGTCGGTGGGCCAGCGAACCTCTTTCCTTTACGGTCGTTTCTGCCTTACCACTCTTTTCTCCCCTCTTCCCATGGCTCTCTCCCCCGACGTTCAGCAGCGGATCAACACCTGGCTTACGCCTGCCTATGATGCTGATACCCAGGCCGAAATCAAAAAATTAATTGATTCGCACCAGGATGACGTCCTCAACGACGCCTTTTATCGCAGTCTCGAGTTTGGTACCGGCGGCCTGCGCGGCATCATGGGGCCGGGCTCCAACCGCATGAACCGCTACACCCTGGGCATGGCGACCCAGGGCCTGTGCAACTACCTGAAGCAGAGCTTTCCCAACCAGGAAATAAAAGTTGCCATCGCCCACGACTCGCGCAATAATTCGCGGTTGTTTGCCGAAACGGTGGCCGGTATTTTTTCGGGCAATGGCATTACGGCCTATCTGTTTGATAGCCTGCGGCCGACGCCCGAGCTGTCGTTTGCCATTCGGTACCTGGGCTGCCAGAGCGGCTGCGTCATCACGGCCTCGCACAACCCCAAGGAGTACAACGGCTACAAGGTATACTGGAATGACGGCTCGCAAGTAGTGGCGCCGCACGACAAAAACATTATCATCGAGGTCAATAAAATCACCGACCCCAGCGAAGTAAAATTCACGGCCGACCCTAGCCGCGTGCATAGTATCGGGCAGGAAACCGACGAGGCTTACCTGGCCGAAGTCAAGAAGCTCAGCGTGGACCCGGCCGCCATTCAGCGGCAGCACGACTTAGGCATCGTATACACGCCCATTCACGGCTCGGGCATCAAGCTGGTGCCGCCGGCGCTGGCGGCGTTTGGCTTCACTAACGTGAGCGTGGTGCAGGCCCAGGCTGTGCCCGATGGCAACTTCCCTACCGTAGAATCGCCCAACCCCGAAGAAAAATCGGCAATGCAGCTAGCGCTCGACCAAGCCAAGGCGCAGAATGCCGACGTGGTCCTAGCCACCGACCCCGATTCCGACCGCGTGGGGGTGGGCGTGAAAAACAGCCAGGGCGACTGGGTGCTGCTCAACGGCAACCAGACCGCCGCGCTGCTCACGCACTACATTATCTCGGCCCGCCAGAAGGCCGGCAAGGCTACACCGAGCGATTTTATCGTGTACACCATCGTCACGAGCGAAATCATGGGCGACATCGCCCACCACTACGGCGTCAAGTACTACCGCACGCTCACAGGCTTCAAGTACATTGCCGGGCTCATTCGCGAGCTGGCCGGGAAGGAAACGTACGTCTGCGGCGGCGAGGAAAGCTACGGCTTCCTGATCGGCGATTTTGTGCGCGATAAGGATGCCGTGTCGGCCTGCGCACTCGTGGCCGAAATGGCCGCCGTAGCCAAGGATAAGGGCCTGACGCTGTACGAGGAGATGGAGCGCATGTACGCCCAGTATGGCCTCTACGTAGAAGACCTTATCTCCCTGACCAAGAAGGGCCAGCAGGGCGCCGAGGAAATTCAGGAAATGATGGTGGGGCTGCGTAAAAACCCGCCCACCAGCCTCGCCGGCTCGCCAGTGGTGGAAGTACGCGACTACCAGACCGGCAAGATTACGCACTTGCGCACCGGCCAGCAAGAAAGCACGGGCGTTGAAAGCTCCAACGTGCTTCAATTCATCACTGAAGCCGGCGATAAGGTATCAGCCCGCCCTAGCGGTACCGAGCCCAAAATCAAGTTCTACTTCAGCGTGAAGGAGCCACTAGCCTCCATCGCCGACTACGAGGTAACGCACAAGAAGGCCGAGGCTAAAATCAAAAGCATCATCGAAGAGATGCAGTTGAAATAAGCTAGCGAATAAGTTGCTTGAGTGACCGCTTAACAGAACGTCATGCTGAGCGAAGGAGAGCATCTTTACTGCATCGTTGAACGGTGCGGTAGAGATGCTCTCCTTCACTCGGCATGACGTTCTTTAATTAAGTCGTGCCTAATGCGATTAAATAGTTACGCTACGCCCGCTGCAATTGCATTTGCTTTACTTGCTGCGTGAGGTCCATGACCATGCTGGCCAAGTGCTCCAGCGACACGCCGCCAATGGGAAAGGCGCTGCTGATATAGCTCTTGGCCTCCCATATTTCGAGCACGTCCTCGGCCCGCACGTCGTAGGGTGAGTACAGCGGGTTGTCAGACTGCAGCGCAAACATCGAGCTTTGCTTCAGCTTGTTGTACACCCGTTTGAAAACGATGCCATCCTTTTGGCTCACCACGATGCAAGGCGCACCATCCTTAACGGTGCTCCAATCATCGACGTAGCGGCCCACAATGGTGGTGCCGCTCGCCAGCGGCAGCATCGAATCGCCCGCTATTTCGAAGGCGCGGTAGGTGCCGGTGCTAGCTAGCATCGGGAGCCGGAAGCGGGGCAGCTCCTCGATAAATTCGCGGTCGGCGTAGCCGTTGAGGTAGCCAGCGGCCGCTTTCAGCGGCACTAGCTCAATATTTTCTTTCTCATCCGGACCCACCGTAAAGGCCAGTACCCGTAGCGGCTTGTCTTCGGGGAGCGTATCGGTGAGCGGGCCAGCCTCGCGCAGGGCGGCAGCCGTTTTAGCGTTCTTGCGCTTGGTAAAGTCGGTGGTAGCCAGCGAGTCGAGCGGAATATTGAA
>CAZERY010000044.1:0-18850 GCA_964514915.1 uncultured Hymenobacter sp. | reverse complement strand
GAGCTGGCCTACACCTACCGCGTGGCGAGCTTCGACAACGTGTACCAGCGCTCGAACCGCTTTCGGCTGCAAAACTACCTGCTTCAGCAGCACGCCCTTACCTTCACCACGCCCGTGGTGCAGGCCCGCGCCTACCTCACCCAGGAAAATACCGGCCAGAGCTACAACCTGCGCTCGATGGGTGAGAACATCGACCGCAGTTACAAGACCGATGCCGTCTGGAATGCCGACTTTACCAATGCCTGGAACGCGGCCACGGCCGGCGGCCAAAGCGTGGCTCAGGCCCTTGCCACGGCCCGCACCGCCGCCGATGCCGGCCGCCTCCAGCCCGGTACCGACGCTTTCAACCAGCGCCTGAGCACGCTGCAAGACATCAATAACTGGGATGTGGGCGCCGCCCTGCGCGTGCGCGCCAACCTGGCCCACGCCGAGGCGCAGGTCAATATTGCCGAGGCCATCCGGCGCAAGGGCGCTAGTTTGCCCGCTAACCTCGACCTGCTGGCCGGGGCCGACCACCGCACCTACATCGTGGTGCCCGACGGCAACTACTTCGTCAACCCCAACCCCGGCAAAGACCCGCTCAACGACAACCTGACGTACTCCAAAACCGGCGGCTTTGTGCAGGCCGGCGGGCGGCTGTTTGAAGAAAAGCTACGCCTCACGGCCACGCTGCGCGTGGATAAGAACGACTACTTCAACGTGAAATTCAACCCGCGCTTCACGGCGGTGTACTCGCCCACGCAGCGCCAGAATTTCCGGGTCAGCTACCAGAGCGGCTACCGCTTCCCGAGCTTGTTTGAAGGCTTTTCCAACGTGAACAGCGGCCAGGTAAAACGCATCGGCGGCCTGCGCGTGATGTCGAACGGCGTGTTTGAAAATAGCTACCTGCGCACCAGCATCGACGCCTTCAATACCGCCGTGACGGCCGCCATCAACGCCAATACTTCGGCCCAAACCACCGCCCAGAAGCGCGCCGCGGCCATCTTAGCTAATCAAAATACGCTTGTTAAAAACCCCTATACCTACCTCAAGCCCGAGTACATCAAATCGCTCGAAGTAGGCTACAAGGCGGCCATCGGGTCGGAGGGTCGGCTGCTGGTCGATGTCGATTTTTACTACAACTCGTACCGCGACTTCATCGCCCAGGTCGAAGCCTACGTGCCCATCGCTTCGGCTACGGGCGGCACCACCATTCAGGACCCGTTGCCCGCCACCTACGTGCCCGTGAGCGGCGACAACCTCAATGCCGTGGCTACCGCGCTCAACGCCCGCGGCACCCAGGCCCGCTACCGCCTCTGGACCAACTCGCAGAGCCAGGTATACAACTACGGCGGCTCGGCGGGCCTGCGCTATACCCTGGCTGGCGGCTACCTGGCCGGCGCCAACGCTACCTACGCCCGCCTCGCCCGCACCGAAAACGGCGACGGCCTCGAAGACGGCTTCAATACCCCGCGCTGGGCCTACAACCTGAGCTTTGCCAACGAGAACGCTTATAAGAACGTGGGCTTTGGGTTGAATTTCCGCCACCAGGTAAGCTACTATTCGCAGACCTTCCTGGTGAATGGCAGCGTGCCCGCCTATAGCTCGCTCGATGCCCAGGTGAGCTACCGCATTCCCACCTCGCAGGTCAGCCTGAAGCTCGGCGCCAGCAACGTGCTCAACGACTACTACGTCACCTACCTCGGCGGCCCCAGCGTGGGCGGCTTGTACTACCTCACCGTCACGTACGGGTTGTAAGGTGCTGGTAGTAAATTTATTGTAAATACAAGCGTACCGCTAAGCAACAAAAAAACTGTTGCCTAGCGGTACTTCTTTTTGGTGAAAATAATCATGGGAGTTCTTGATCGGAAAGCATAGGTATTTGTCTTGGTAAACTACCTTTATCCATCAAGCACGGTTGACAATTGCTAATTCTCTACTACTTTTGCTTAACTTTTAAGTGAAGATTCGCGTTGAAATCGAATTGTTTGGGGCTGGAGCGAAGGCTACTTTGTACGCCGCTCGGCTAAGTGAGCAGCTAAAACCGGAAGCCGCCCGATTTTTTCGACCTCGGGAGGGGCGGGGGCTAGCCCTGCCGATTGACGCGGGGCCCTTGCGCCTTTACTGCTACCGGCTAGACGATGCAAATCTGCTACTATGTGGCGGTGGCCTAAAAGAAGCACCAACCATTCAGGAAAGCCCGGATTGCCTGCCCCATTTTGACTTAATGAATAGTATAGTCAGCGAGTTGAAGCGCCGAAAAATAACCAGCTCGCAACTACCGGCCAGTACCGGCCAGCCCTTATCGCTACTTATTACCCCACCTGCCGATTATGACTCTGCTCGCTGATTATTTGAAACTAGTACCGGCTGCCGAAGCTGATAAGCGCTTCGTAGATAAGTCAATGCAGCTGTCGGGCCTGCTCTGCGAAGCCATGCAGCGCCAGGGCCTGACGCAGCGCGAGCTGGCCAGCCGACTAGGGAAACAAGAGTCAGAGGTAAGCCGCTGGCTGAGTGGAACTCACAATTTTACCCTGAAAACGATTACCCGGCTGGAGGCCGTGCTGGGCGAGGATTTGGTACTGGCTTTCCGCGACGCGCAGGCGGCTCCGGTAGTGCTGATCAAGCAGGCCGGGAGCCGCACCGCACCCACGCCCGACCGCTGGACGCAAGCCTCATTTCAGGAGCCGACCGGCGGCCGGGCGCGGCCGGCCAGCTCAACTGTGCTTACGCTTTCTCTTTACGCCGACGCTGCCTAAATGTCTGACGCTATTGCTGCTGGCAGCTTCACTGTCAATGCCTTGAGCCTACGCGAGACCCACTTGCTGCAAGTGAGTCTCGACGACGTATTGCCCCGCATCACCGCCGAGCCACAGTACCAGTTTAAGACTAGCTGCGGTATTTTTTTCAGCCCTGACCAGCCCGAACTACTGCGCGTAAACGTGCAGGTAAAAGCTACTGCCCGTCCTGCCGGTACCAGCAAAACTGGCTCCAAGGCTTCGGCTAAGCTCACGATAGCCGTTATTTTTCACTACGTTGACTTGCCGCTGCTGCGACAACAGGGCGGCGTGCCCGTGGGCCTCGGCTGGACGGCCGTGAGTATTGCCTACTCTACAGTGCGCGGGCTGCTGCAAGCCCGGCTGGCCGGCACTTCCTTTTCGGAAGCTTTGCTGCCTATCGTAAGCCCGCAGCAGTTGTGGCAACCACCCGAGCCCGAAAGTGAGACCCCCGAGGAGGCCTAAACCTAGCGCTGGCTTGGCTGTTTATTCGCTCATGGTTTCACCTATGCCTGACTTCACTTCTGCCGAGCGCCAGCGCTACCGCCGCCACCTCCAGCTAGCCGAAATCGGTGAGGCGGGCCAGCAGCGCCTGCGCCAGGCGCGGGTGCTGGTAGTGGGCGCCGGCGGCCTGGGCTGCCCCATTCTGCAATATCTGGCCGCCGCCGGCGTGGGCACCCTCGGCCTGGCCGACGCCGACCGCGTGGAGCTGACCAACCTGCCCCGCCAGATTCTCTACGGCTCGGAGGATGTGGGCCAGCTCAAGGTCGAGGCTGCCGCCGCCGCGCTAGCCCGCCTCAACGAGCTGGTAACGTGCGAGCTGCACCCCATTCGGGTGAGCCCCGCCAACGTGCGTGACCTCGTGGCCAGCTATGATGTGGTGGTGGATGGCTCGGATAATTTTCCGACCCGCTACCTGCTCAACGACGCCTGCGTGAGCCTGGGCCGGCCGCTGGTATCGGGGGCCATCTACAAGTTTGAAGGCCAGGTATCGGTATTCAATTACCAGGGTGGCCCCACCTACCGCTGCCTTTTTCCCGAGCCGCCGAGCGCCGCCGAGGCCCCCGACTGCAATACCACCGGCGTGCTCAATGTGCTGCCCGGCCTCATTGGCACCGTGCAAGCTACCGAAGCGCTGAAAGTCGTGCTCGGCCTGGGCGAAGTCCTGAGCGGTCGCCTCTGGCTACTCGATACTCTCACTTTCCAGAGCCGCACCCTGCGCTTCCGGCGCGACCCCGTGCAGAGCCAACTCAACCTCGACACCGCCAGCCCCGCCGACTACGTCGATGCTAGCTGTGCGCCCGCGCCGGCTAGTATTAGCCTTAGCGCCACCGACTTGCAGGCCTGGCTCGCCTCGACCGAGCCGCCGCTGCTGCTCGACGTGCGCGGCCAGCTGGAGTACCAGCGCCGCCACCTGCCCGATGCCGTGCTGCTGCCCCTGCCCGAGCTGGCCACCCGCGTCGCCGAGGTGCCACGCACCCGCCCCGTGGTGGTCTATTGTCAAAGCGGCGTGCGCAGTGCCAAAGCCGTGGAGCTGCTCCAGCGCGAGTTTGGCTACCACAACGTGCAGACCCTCAGCGGCGGGCTGGAGGAATACCCCGGTTTTTGAGGGCGCGCAGGGTATAAGCTCGTGGTCGGGCCGTCCAAGAAGAGTACTGCGGGCGCTCCCAGCCGCTGTAACTGATCCCTACCGCTGTATCCGGCCTTATACAGCGCTAAAAATTTTAGAAGGAATGAAAACACACGGGCGGTGTTTAGGGTAAAGCATTGGCTGGTTAAGCCGGTTTACTTTTGACTTTTGCATGAGCAGTTCTTTTTTGCCTACTACGCTGCACGACGCCCACGGCCGACCGCTGGAATACCTGCGCCTGGCCGTCACGGACCGCTGCAACCTGCGCTGCTTCTACTGCATGCCCGAAGAAGGCATCAAGTACATGCCTAAGCACGAGCTGCTTAGCTACGAAGAAATGCTGCGCCTGGTCGAAATCATGACCCACCTCGGCGTGCGTAAGGTGCGCCTCACCGGCGGCGAGCCTTTCGTGCGCCGCGACCTGGTGCCCTTCATGGAGCGGCTAGCTGCCCTGCCGGGGCTCGACGACCTTAGCCTCACTACCAACGGCGTCCTCACGGCGCCGCACGTGCCCATCATGGCCCGGCTAGGGGTGAAAGCCGTGAACCTCAGCCTCGATACCCTCGACCGGCAGCGCTTCTTTGAAATCACGCGCCGCGACGAATTGCCGCAGGTCATGCGCACCTTCGATGCGCTGCTAGATGCCGGTATTCAAGTGAAAATCAACGCGGTGGTGATGGCTGACCGCAACATCCAGGACTTGGTGCCGCTCGCCGAGCTCACCCGCGACTTGCCCGTCGAAGTGCGCTTTATCGAAGAGATGCCCTTTAACGGCGGCAGCCACATTGCCACGCCCGAGTCGCTGCCTTGGAACCACCGCCGCATCCGGCAGCATTTGGAGGCTCACCTGGGTGCGCTCGTGCCGGCCTACACTGCCACCGGCGCCACCGCCGACGAGTATACCATTGCGGGCTACCAGGGCCGGGTGGGGATTATTGCGGCCTACTCGCGCACTTTCTGCGGCACTTGCAACCGTCTGCGCCTCACCGCCGAGGGCGGCATCAAAACCTGCCTCTACGACCAGGGCGTACTCGACCTGCGCGCCATGCTGCGCGGCGGCTCGACTGATACCGAAATTGCTCAGGCGCTTAGTCAGGCTTTTTACCACCGGGCCGCCAACGGCTTTGAGGCCGAGCGCCTGCGCCCCGTGCATCAGCTCAACTTCGAGAGCATGGCCACGATCGGCGGGTAGTTATTCCACTGATAAAATAGTGTTATTGTGAATCTTACTGTCGCCCTTTTTGGGATTGCCCGCGAAATTGTGGGCAAGTCTTCCCTGGACCTGACCGTCCCGGCCGGCCAGTCGGCCGCCGGCTTGCTCGCCGACCTGCGCACCCAATACCCCGCGCTGGCTAGCCTCCGCAGCCTGGCCGTAGCCGTCAACAACGAGTACGCCGCCGAAGAGGTGGCCCTGCACGAGCGCGACGAAATCGCGCTCATCCCACCCGTGAGTGGCGGGTAAGGCCGCCGCTGCATCTCATAAAAGAACGTCATGCTGCGCTAGGCGCAGCATGACGTTCTAGTTTCCCCTTTTTTTATTGCTTAAAATCATTCGCCTTGCTATGCACCACATCGACCTCACCGACCAACCCATCGACGTAGCCGCCGCCCTGCACGCCGTCGAATCGGACGAAGCCGGGGCCGTGAATGCCTTCATCGGCACGGTACGCAACCGTAGCGACGGGCGCCGCGTGGTGCGGCTGCACTACGAAGCCTACCCGCCCATGGCCCTGCACCAGCTGCGCCGCGTAGCCGAAATGGCCCAGGAAAAATGGCCCATGCTGCGCCAGGTAGCCGTGACGCACCGCTACGGCACCCTCGAAATCGGCGATGTGGCCGTGGTAGTAGCCGTCTCGACGCCGCACCGGGGCGATTCTTTCGCCGCCTGCCAGTACATCATCGACACGCTGAAAGAAGTCGTCCCCATCTGGAAAAAAGAAGAATACGAAGACGGTACCGTGTGGGTAGCCGCCCACCCGTAGCCGCAAGCTGTTTCTAGCCCAGGTGGTGGAAATCGGACTTGCCGCCCGTCTTTTCCAAGAGTCTAATCTCTTCAATAACAATGTCGTGCGACATGGCTTTGCACATGTCGTACACCGTGAGGGCGGCTACCGAAGCCCCGGTTAGGGCTTCCATCTCGATGCCCGTTTTGCCCGTGACGCGGGCCGTGCATTCAATCAGAAGTGAATCGGGCGGGAGCACTTCGATGTGCACCTGGCAGTCGTCGAGGCCCAGCGGGTGGCAGAGCGGGATGAGATCGGCCGTTTTTTTGGCCGCCATTACGCCCGCGATTATTGCTGTTTGAAACACCGGCCCTTTGCGGGTAGGTAGGTCGCCGGCCTGCACCAAAGCTAGGATATCGGCTCCGAGCCGCACGCGGGCGCGGGCGCGGGCCACGCGGGCCGTTACCGCTTTGGGGCCGACGTTGACCATGGCCGGTTGGCCAGCGTCGTTAAGGTGCGTAAGCTTGGGAGCTAAATCGGACATAGGAAAGTAAATGGGGAAGTAAACCAGCGAAACCACAAAGTACGCTTTCCCGCCCCGGCTAGCTATAACTCTTGGCAAAGTTTCAAAAAGGCCTGTTTCAGCCAAATAAAAAAGGCTCCTCTCGGGGAGAGGAGCCTTTTTGGTGTCGATAGGAGTAGCGCCTATTCTTTCGTGAGGCGCAGCACCTGCCGTAGGAGGGTGCCGTCGGGTAGGGTGCCAGTGACGAGCACGTGGTAGGCGCCGCTGGCCAGGCTGGCTACGTCGAGCAGCTGGGGCACGCCACCGGCCAGGGTAGTGGCCAGCACCTGGCGGCCGGTGGCATCGTGCAGCTGCACTTGGTAGCTCGCCGTGGCCGGCAAGGAGCTGAGGTCGAGCGTGGTCGTTGTCTGAGCCGGGTTGGGGTAGAGACTCAGGACCAGGCTGGCATCTTTGCTGAAACTCAAAGTTTTGGTGGCCGAATAGTGGGCCGTACCATCCTGGTCTACCTCGCGCAGGCGGTAGTAGATGGGCCCCGTGGCCTTCGTGCCGATACCCGCCTCGGTGAACGAGTAGCTAGTAGCCGTCAGCTTGGTGCCCTGGGCCACTACCTGGCCGACTTTAGCAAACGACAGGCCATCGAGCGAGCGCTCCACGTCGAAGGAAGCGCTATTGAGCTCGGAGGCCGTGGTCCAGGTAAGCAAGGCATCGCGGTTCTGCACGGCCCGGGCCGTGAAGGCCGTCAGCTCGACCGGCAGCGGGAAGGGGTAGGGATACGCCCCAATGGTAAAGGTGACCGGCATGGCGCTTACCCCCCCATTGAGGTCAGTGACGGTAACGTTGACGGTGTAGGGAGTAGCTTGGGTGATGTGCGGCAGTTGGCTAGCGTCACTCACGTAGATGCGGCCCGTCGCCGGATCCAAGCTCACGCCGCTGGGCAGCGTGCCCGAGGTGATCACCGCGTTGGTGCCGCTCAGCGCCAAGCCATTAGCGGCTCCCGCTTGCAACACTCCCAGCTCGTCGTAGATAACCCCCGTGCTGTTGTAGGTATCGGTATTCGCATCCCGCACTTGGGCAAGCACGTCGTTGGTAGCGTAGGGGTTGCTGCCCCCTTTCGCCGAGTTGTAGATGGTGTAGATGGAGTTCTGGTCGGGAGCTACTGGGATGGTGTAGAGCGCCTGATTACTCACCGCCGCACCATTATCGATTGCCGTATATGTGAACGTGGCGTTGCCCACGAAGCCCGGCGTTGGCACGAAGTATAGTCCATTAGTAGTCAGGTCCTTTACAAGGAATCTTTGCCCGGCCAGCACGGGGTCACCGTTGTAGTACAGAACCCCTTGGGTGGCATCCGGAAGACTCGTGACAGTGTACCTAATAATGCTGCCATCGGCATCGATCGCGTTAAACAGCGAGAGGAGTTGCTGGGTAGCCGTGTTACCGCGCGGGCTCTGTAAGGTGTTCCAGATGTTCTGGGCTACCGGTGCTTGGTTGGCGGGTGTAGTAGTTAGGGACGCTTGGTCGTTGCCGGGATTGCTTTCGCCACTCAGGGCTACGGTGGCCGTCAGGTCCAGATTGCCCGTGGTGGGCATCTGCACCGTAAATGAGTTAACTACCGCGCCGTTGGCACCCGCTGCCTGGGTAGTAATGGGCGGGAAGGTGATCACGCCCGTGCCACTATTATAAGACGCGCCCGCGCCGAGACCACTCACCACAGAGCCAGCGGGCAACTTTACCGTTTGCGTGGTATTAGCAGTGCTCGAAGACGTGGAGGGACCATTGTTGGTCGTGGTGACCGTGTAGATGCCCACGCTACCCGGCTGGGCCGAAGTGGGGCCCGCTAGGCTCGTTACCACATCGTACGCTGGTGTAATCGTGACCGTACTACTTACAATATTATTGGCTGGGTTAGAATCCGACGTGTTCGACGACACGGCCGACGCCGCAACAACCGCTGTATTGGCCGGGGCGGTTAAGCTAACCGTGTAAGTAGTCGCGTCGCCGGCCGGTTGGCTATCGATGGTTGGCAGCGTAATCTGGCCCGTGGTGCTGTTGTACGCGTTGGGCACTACTACACCGCTCGATGTGCGCACTACTACGGCGGTGAGGCCGGCAGGCAAGTACGCAGTGGGGACTACCTTGCTCGCCGCAGTAGTCGGGCTGTTGTTGCTGAAAGTCAAGATATAGTTCACCTGCGAGCTAGCCCCGGCTGGGGAGGTTGATGTCGCTATGGTCGTGACCAAATCAGCCTGGTCAGGCGTAGTCGGCGCGATATCAGTCGTGAGGGCGGCCGTATTATTGCCCGCTACCAAATCGGTGCTGCTCGTCGAAATTGAGGCCGTAGCCGCAATCTGCCCATTGGTCGGGCTGGCTGGCATCGTGAACGTAATCACGCCCACTTGGCTGTCGCCAGCCGCCAGGTTCGCACTGGGAAAGGTGGCTACGCCCGTAGTGGCGTTGTAGGTGCCACCGCTCGTCAGCACCACACCGTTGTTGCTGCTGCCATCGGCATTGGTCACCACGGGCCCCGAGCCCGACAGGCCCGCGGGTAGCTGGAGCGTGGCCTGCGCCGCGATAGCCGTGTTGGGGCCGTTGTTGACGGCCGTGACGGCGTAGGTTACGGCATTGCCCACCACGGCCGTGGCCGGGCCGCTCACGTACACGGCGACATCAGCCGTGGGGCTCACTGTCGCGCTTAGTAGGGCCGAGTTGTTAGTGGTGGCATTGTCGGTGGTGCCGCTGCTAATCGTGCTGCTCACCACGTAGCTCTGACCCGGTGCTACAAAGGTGATGCCGAAGGTCTGGCTGGTGCCAATGGGCGCGTTGGCTAGCGGCGTCAGCGTGACCAGGCCTGTCGTCACGTTGTAGGCATTGGTAAGGACGTTGCCGCTGGCATCCTGCACGAGTACGTTACCCAGGCCCGCGGGTAGCTGCACCGTTTCGACCACGTTGGTGGCCGAGCCCGGCCCGAGGTTGGTGAAGGTGGCGGTGTAGCTAGCCCGTTGGCCCGCTGCGGTAGTTGTGGAGCCTGTAATGGAGGTAGCCAAGTCGGCGGCCGTCTGCACTTTCACCGCTACCGACGCCGTGTTGTCGGCCGGCACGGGGTCGCTACTAGCGGTACTCACCGAAGTCGTAGCCAGCAGCTGCCCGTTGTTGCCCGTGTTGGCGGGTACCGTGACGGCGAGCTGGTCGTAGGTATAGGTATTTCCGCTCGCCTGGCTGGCCAGTACGGGGTACGTCAGCACGCCCGTGGTCGTGTTGTAGGTCGTTGTGCCCGCCGGTGTCGTAAACGTAAGGGTGGTGCCCATCAGCGAGCCACTAGTGCCGCCGACGGTGAGCGAAGACATGGTAAGCCCAGCCAGCAGCTGCACCTGCGCGGCCACATTGGCCACGGTAGTGGTGTTGAGGAAGCCCTTATTCGTCGCCGTCACGGTGTAGGTAACGACGGCGCCCGGAGCCACGATGGCCGAACCAGTGCTGATGGTGAGGGCCTCATTGGTCATGGCCGTCGTCGCCCCCGTGACGGTCACCGCCGTGCTAGTGGTGTTGCCATTGAGGTAGGCGGTATTATTAGCGGTGTTCGTGTCGCCGCTCGTGAGCGTGACCAGGGCCGAGGGCGCAAAGTTGCCGGCCGGTGCCGTAAAGCTGACGCTGTTGGTAATCGTCTGGCCCGCCGGCAGGTTCGCGACGTCTGGAAACGTGACCGTCCCACTCTTTGAATTGGTGTTGTAGGTATACACGCCCCCTCTGGTTATATACACATTCGTGAGCTGCGCATCGGACGGGATGGTGATCGTTTGCGTAGCTACCGGGGCATTATTGGGCCCGTTGTTGGTCGTCGTCACGTAGAGCGTCGCCGGCGAGCCCGAGATGGTGGTAGCGGGGCCGGTGAGCGTAGTAGCCAGGTCAAACTGGGCTGGCATCACGGCCGTCGCCGTGTTGTTGGGCGTCAGCCCGGCCTCGTTGGTCGTGGTGCTCACCGTGGCCGTGGCGGCCACTTGGCTGGCGCTGCTGGCCAGGGTGTAGCTGATGGCTGAAGTCAGTGAGCTACCAGTTGTGATAGTCGTAGGCGAGGACGGATAAGTTACCAGGCCCGTCGTAGCGTTATAATAGCCGCCCCCCGTCACGCTCACGCCGTTGTTGCTGCTGCCATCGGGGTTGGTGGTGGCCGTGGCCGCGCCCGTGAGGCCACTCGGCAGCTGCACGGTGCGCGTGACGCCGGCCGCATCCTGCGGGCCCTGGTTGCTAAAGGTCACGGTGAAGGTGCCCGTGGTAGGCGTGGCGCTCGTCGTGATAGTCGCCGCCACGTCGGCCGTTGCCACCGTCGTCAGGGTAAGGGAGCTGGTCGTGGGGGCGAAGGTGCCACTATCCGAAGTCGTCGAGGTACTGCCACTCAGGCTCGCCGAGCCAGTGGCCGTGGGCGCCGTGAAAGCAAACGAGACGACGCTAGTCGCAGTGCTAGCTAAAGCAATCGAACCGAAGTTGATTGTGCCGGCCGAGGGAAAAGTAGCGGAAGGGTACGTGGCCTGGATAGCGGTCTGCTGCGTAGCCGTGAGCGTGGCTCCGGTGGGCAGCGTCACTACCCGCGTCACATTGGCCGCCGCGCCGGGGCCTTCGTTGGTAAACGTGACTGTGTACGTGCCCGTGGGCTGGCCCGCGTTGAGGGTAGCCGGGCCGTTAAGGGCCACCGTCACGTTGGCTAACGCACTTACTGACTGGCTACTAGTTACACCAAGGCTGGCGTACGGAGTAGCGGCTGCTGCGTGCAATACCCTGGTTTTCTGGGGATTGTAGGCACTGTGGGCCCTGGCATGAATGCCAAACCCCAAGCAGCAAAGCAGCCACAAACTGTTTTTTTGTAAAGTATTGCTCATAGAGAGTCGGTGAGTATTAGAAAGCTATAGTAGGGTAGGTGATAAGTGCACGTTTACCCAGGCTGTCTGGCTGCCGATCAAGCAGCGACATAAAACTAATTGCTTCGGGGGCCAGGTTATCGATCTTGAAGGTCCAATTATTTATAGAAGCTGTCGAGCGTAATACTCTAGGCGCTTGCTTTCTGCAAGGCAATTTTTTTGCCAAAAACCTTATCACTGTCAGTTAATCTTAATTTAATTAATTCAGGAAATATCTATTAGCACTTTAGCAAGGATTTCGGCTAAGCGCGAACAGTACCAGGTAGCACTTCCTTGTTAATAAGTAAGTTAAAATTACAAACGGATTTCTGAGCCGCAAATCCAGGCGATTCACATAGTTTTAAAGCGGCTGTTTTTTTTAATTTTTGGAAGATATAATATGGTATTTTTTATAAAAATTAATAGTTGATTATTATAAATTTATAATTTATGCTATAATTTAATAAAATTAGCTAATCTCCTGTTATCAAGCTAGTTGATTTGAGTAAGGCAATTTTAGAGGAATTACTAATCCTTTAAAAAATTTCACTTATCTAAGTATTCTGCTTTAGGCTGGAAAAATCGCTTTTTCGCCTTTCTCCTCATGTCTGCTCGGGTACTTTTTCGGATCGGAGCTGGCATTCTCAGTCTTACATTAGCTAATCGACTTCTTTGGCTCCTGCCACGAGGCTGCCTGCAAAGTCAACTTTGATCAGTACTGAGCGACTTCTGCAACGCTATACTGGCGATCTGGCACTTACGACGTAGCAGCGCAGGTTACGTCGTTTCAAACAAGAAATTGAGTACAGGGCTGGGTAGGGTACACTAACCTGGAACCTGCTCTAATCGCAGTCAAGCGCGAGCAGTCGCAGTAGGAGCTAATAGGCTAATAACTTTTGCCCCGACCGCTTTCTTCCACCAACGCTCGCAGGGGTTCGATGAGGCCTACGGCATCGTTGAGTTCTTCAAGGGGTAGGTGCAGGCGGTATTTCCAGAAGTGCTGCGGATTACCAGGCACGTTGATATGCTCATCGTGCGGGTTGGCGCGGCGTAGGTAGTTGTCCATTGCCAGCAGGTCTTGGAGCGGGAAAATGGCCCACATGGCCGGCGAGTGCAGGTGCTGTTCGATGATTTCGCGAATCACCCAGGGCTCGGCATAGTAGGGGGCTAGCTGGCGCCAGTGGCCCAGTGTGGTTTCGAAAAAGCGTTGGGTGCGCACGTGGTCCTCTTCCCACCAGCCGCGCAGGGTGCTCATATCGTGGCTGCCGGGGCTCACTACCGAGAGGTACGGGGCGTCGGCGGGGTGGCCAAACTCGACGTTGGGGTTGGCAGACATACGTTGGATGTTGAGGCCTAATATGCCGAGCTGCTTCATTACGCCGGGCACCGAGGCGGGTACCATGCCGAGGTCTTCGCCCGCGATGAGCATGTTGGTGGCGTAGCGCACGGGTGGCAACTTCACCAGGCCTTGCTCGCGCCAAAACTCCTCATGGCGGCGGAAGAAGAAGTCAACGTAAATGTCGTCGTAGAGCCGGCGCTTGGTTTCTTCCCCGTCGAGCTCCGCGAAGCTAGCCGACTTATCGAGCGTAATGCGCGGGTGGTAAAAGTCGTTGCCGGCAGGCAAGAACAACACCTCGTTTACGAAGTGGTATAACCCGGGGCGCACCCGTAACAAGAACTCCTCGCGCTCGGGGTGCAACCGGCTTTCCTCGTCAATATACGCCTCAATCTGGCGCTGGCTAGCCACGGGCGGCTTAAGCTGGATGGTGCCGTAGTCGCCGGCGTGCATAAACTCGGCGAGCACAGCCTGGGCGTCGTCGCCGAAGGTGCGTTCCACCAAGTGCCAGCGGATGTAGGGCTCGCACAGGCGGCCGTAGTCAAACCACCCGAGCCGGCGCTGAATCTCCTCGCGGTGCAGGGGCAAGGCGGGCGAGAAGCGCCCGAGCAGGCCCTCAACCGAGTTGGCCGGCATTTCCCAGATGCGGAAAAAGCCCAGGATGTGGTCGATACGCAGCATATCGAAGTAGCGGGCCAGGTGGCCCAGGCGCTGCTTCCACCACGCGTAGCCGTCCGCGGCCAGGCGCTCCCAGTTGTAGGTGGGGAAGCGCCAGTTCTGGCCCGTCACCGAAAAGTCGTCGGGCGGGGCGCCGGCTTGCTGGTCGAGGTGGTAGAGCTCGGGCTGGGTCCAGGCATCGACCGAGTGGCGGTAGATCCCGATGGGCAGGTCGCCTTTGAGCACTACCTGGTGCTGGCGGCCGTAGCTCACGGCGTCGCGCAGCTGTTTATCGAGATGAAACTGGGTGAAGAAGTGCAGGCCAAACTCGTCAAAATTGGGGCCTTGCTCAGCTACCAGCTCCTCCAGGGCCTGGGGTGTGCGAAACTCGGCGGGCCACTGCAAAAAGTCAGCGGTGCCAAACCGGTCGCGTAAGCCTGAAAAGGCCGCGTAGGGAATCAGCCAAGCGCTCTGCTCGACCTTGAACCTGCGAAATTCAGGGTCGGCCAGAAATTTGGTTTTCTCCTGCTGGTATAAGAGTTTAAGGAACCGCCACTTGGCATTCATCACCGGCTCGTAGTCTACGAAGTCCTTGGCGTTGAGTTCGGTGCGCAAGCTAGCCAGCTCGGCGGCGGCTTTCTTGTCCTTAAGTTTAGCTATGTCGTCGAGGTGGAGGTACTGCGGATGCAGCGCAAACACCGAGATGGCCGCGTAGGGGTACGAATCGACCCAGGTGTGGGTAGCCGTGGTATCGTTGATGGGCAGAATCTGCACCACGTTCAGCCCGGTTTTTCTGGCCCAGTCCATGAGCAGCTTCAGGTCGGGAAACTCGCCCACGCCCAGGCCGCGCTCGCTGCGTAGCGAAAAAACCGGCAACGCTACACCGGCGCCCCGCCAGGGCCCGGCCTCGTAGCGAAAACCCTCATCGTCGAGCATGCGAAGCGTGCCAGGTGCCACATCGGCCGCGGGGAGCACGCGGTCTTCGCCGATTTCGAGCTGCACTACGGCCCGCGCAGCCGGGTCCCAAATGCCGTATTTGTAGCGCAGCTCGGCAGTGGGCGTGGCCAGCGCCACGCCGGCCTGCCAGGCGGGGTAGGCCGCGTCGGAGAGCACGAGCGGCAAGCCCTGGTCCCAGGCGCCTAGGGCGGCATCGGAGCCCAGTACGCACACTTGGTGCTGGCTGGCCACGCGCGGCGCTTCGAGGCGAAAGCGCACGTTGGCGGGTGCCGAAGCAGCAGTTGGGTCAGCGGCAGCAGCTTTGCCCTTGGGGGCCTTAGTGACCTTGGCCGTAGCAGCTTTGGCAGCGGGCGGGTGGGCGGGCCGCCGAAACAAAGCTTCGGTGAAAGCGGCCGTAAACAACTCATTCTCATCCTGGGCGGGCGCCCGCCAGAAGTCGCGTACCTCTAGCCGCTCAAGGAGGTTGGCGGGCGCGGCCAGCGTGCGGTTGGCGCCCCATTCCCATACCACGCCGCCACCTTCAACTAGCAAGACGTATTTGTAGCTAATGGGCGCCGAAGCCGCTTCGGCAGGTACGGCCACCTCGGCGCTCCAGCGAGTAGTTGCCTCGTTGTAGTGCAGCGGCAGCGCTTTTGCTAAGTCCCAGTGACCCAAAGCAGGTAACGAGCCACTTAGCACCAGGCGCTGGCCATAGGTGGTGCGATACGGAAGGGAGAAATGAATCGTCATGTAGGCAAACCGTTTTAGAGCCGAAAGATACTGCCAGCCGCTGGGCCTACTTTACCAGCCACGCCGATTTATAGACAGTCTTTGGCAGAATAATACAGGCCGTTTACCTATGTTTGTTATAATTTACCCCTTTCTTTAACTTATGCGTTCTATTCTCCTTTCTGCTTTACTAAGCGCTACGCTTAGCGCGGCGCAAGCCGCTCCTCCCGGTTACCGTTTACTTCGCTCCTACTATACCGCCAGCAACCAGCTTTACCGCCGCCCACCGGTGCGCCTCACCTTTGGCGGTAATCTGGCATACTACAACGGCGATATTACCAATCGATTAAGTAATAATACCCTGGAGCTTGGACTAGGCATCGGGCTGGCTCAGTCGCTGAGCCCGCACGTCGTGTACGGCGTCGACCTGTCGTATTTTAATCTTCAGGCTAAGGACCAGGTGCTAAGCCGTAACTACAACTTCACTAGCACCAATGGTTTACTGACCACCTTCGTACGCTACAATTTAAACGCCGATAAAAGTATGTACGTTGGGCCTACCTACCGGCCCACGCCCGTGCAGGTATTTGTGCAGGCCGGGGTGGGGTTGACGCTCTTCGACCCGGTGGTTACCCAGCGCACAGCCAATGGGGTGGTAACCCTGTCGCCCGAGAAGCGTGGGGACTACCCCGGCCTGGCCGCCGTGTTGCCCGTGGGCGCGGGCGTCACGCTGCGGGCGAGCCGTACAGTGCGCTTCACCCTCGAAGGGCTTTATTATTTCACGACCACCGACTTGCTCGACGGTATTAGCCAGCGCGCTAACCCCAACCTGACGGATGATTTCGCGACCATATCGCTCAAGATGGAGATTGCTTTTTACAAGGGTAAGGGCAAGCGGCTGGTGCACTTCGACTAACGCTACGGCACCGCATAGAAATAAAAATGGCCGGCTGCGTACTGCGCAACCGGCCATTTTTTAGGTCTGGCACCTTACTTTTTACTCAAGTAGTCGGCCGCCAAAGTAGCCAGCGTTTTCACCCCCAATGGGAAGGCGCTTTCATCGACCTTAAAGCCAGCCGTGTGGTGGTCGGCCACGGTCGAGAAGTCGGTGCCGGGCGTAGTGCCTCCCAAGAACACGAATAGGCCGGGGATTTTTTCCTGGTAGCAGGCAAAGTCCTCGGCGCCGGTCACGGCCTTGATTTCAACCACATTCTGGGCGCCGGCCACGCCTTGCAGCGTGGGCAGCATGCGGGCCGTGAGGGCCGGGTCGTTGAAGGTGACGGGCACGTAAGGCTCGATGCCAACCTCGGCCGTGGCGCCGTTGCTTTCGGCAATGCCCTTGGCCGTGCGCCGGATGTCGGCCCAAATGCGCTGCTGCGTCTCGGGGCTAAATGCCCGGATGGTGCCGCTAAGCGTGGCATCGGGCGGGATGATGTTGTAGCGCACACCGGCATTGACGGTGCCCACCGTGACCACGGCGGCGTCTTGGGTGAGGTCAAGCTGGCGGCTCACAATATTCTGGAGGCCGGTGATAATCTGGGCAGCCGTCACCACCGGGTCGACGCTGCTCCAGGGCTTGGCCCCGTGCGCGCCCTTGCCAACGACCTTGATCGTGAAGCGATCGGAGCTGGCCATTTCGCCCCGCGGTCGGTACTGTAGCTGGCCTACCGGCGCCGAGGCCCAAATATGCAGCCCAAAAATGGCGTCTACCTTGGGGTTTTCGAGCACGCCTTCCTGCACCATCAACTTGGCCCCGCCCACGGTGCCGGGCAGCGAACCTTCTTCGGCGGGCTGAAAGATGAACTTGACGGTGCCGGGCAAGTCTTTTTTAACTTGGCTGAGCACCTCCGCGGCGCCTAGCAGCATCGCCACGTGGGTATCGTGGCCGCAGGCGTGCATCACGCCCACGGGCTGGCTGAGGTAGGTGGCCTTGGCGGTGCTGGCGAAGGCTAGCCCGGTGGTTTCGGTGATGGGCAGGCCATCCATATCGGCCCGCAGCGCCACTACGGGGCCGGGCTTGCCACCCCGCAAGATGCCCACCACGCCGGTGCGGGCCACGCCGGTTTTTACTTCCAGGCCCAGGCTTTTGAGCTGCGTGGCAATGAGTTGGGCGGTGCGGGTCTCTTCGTTGCCGAGCTCGGGGTGCTCGTGCAGGTCGCGGCGCCAGCCCACTACTTTGGTCTGCTCGGCGGCGGCTAGCTGCGCGATGCGGGCGTGAAGAGCGGCGTTTTGGGCCTGGGCCCTCGGGGCAGCCAGAGCGAGCCCCAGACCAGTAAGCACGAAATAGGTAGCAGTTTTCATGCGGGCCAAGGTACTGCCGCCCAAGCTAGCCACCTAGGCAGTCGCGTCGCTGCGAGCCCAAATCTGGTAGTGCGTAAAGTGTCATTCCTCCCGCTAAAACAGTGTCATGCTGGTGGGCAGGAGCGTCAAGCTATTACTTCATAGAAAGATAACAGCCGAGGAACGTAGAATTAGTTACTGCTTGTTAAAGCCAGGCTTGGGCTAGCCGCGCAGCTGGGCTTATTTTTGTAGTCTCATTGGCACCCAGCTTTTTCTCGTAGCGCCATGCGTGTTCTTCCAACCTTGTTCGCTCCCCCGTTTGTCGACGATGCCGTAGCTGCTGCACCCGGCCGCGAGGCATGGGCGCTGGCGCTCCAGCAGCCAGCCTTTCGGCGCAGCTGGCTGCTGCTGCTCATATTGCTGTTTGGGGTGATGGTGCCGCTGGTACCGGTATTCTTTCATATCGTGCAGCAGCGTCCCGGCACCTTGCTGCCCGACCCGTTGCTGCCGCTGCTGCCGTGCCAAGATGTGTCGGTGCCCATTTTTATGCTCATGTACGGGGCCTCGCTGGCAGCGGTGGGCTGGCTGACGCGCCAGCCGCAGTTATTTTTGCGTGGGTTATGGGGATACTTTATTTTGCTCCTGCTACGGATGGGCACCATTTGGCTAGTGCCACTCGCCCCGCCGCTACAACTGGTCGATATGCCCGACCCTTTTCTGGCGCTGGTATTTCACACGCCGGCTAGCGAAGTCATTACCAAAGACTTATTTTTCTCGGGTCACACCTCCACGGTGGCACTTCTGGCGCTGGCTGTGCGTGGCTACTGGTGGCGGCGGGCGTTGTTTGCCGTGACGCTAGCCATTGGCGTGCTAGTGCTGGTGCAGCGCGTGCACTACACGTACGATGTGCTGGCCGCGCCCCTGTTTGCCTGGCTAGCTTACTGGCTGGCCGGCCGGCTCACGCGCCAGGCTACCACGCCCGCGTAGGCTGCTGATTTCTTGCCCAATGCATTGAAAAGGGCTGCTGGAATAAGCAATAGCCCGGCGCCGCAAGGTGGCTGGGCTATTTTTTTTTAAGTAGTCGGCCAAAGGTGAACGCCTATTGGCTATTTAGTAACTGATGTTACGCAGTCGGTAGTTGGCTTTCGCCGTTTAATCTTGTGATGACTTG
>CAZERY010000043.1:0-19093 GCA_964514915.1 uncultured Hymenobacter sp. | reverse complement strand
CTTCGACTTCTTCAATATCTCGGGCTCGCTGTTTGTCGAAACCCAGACCCAGCCCGATATCCGGGCCAGCGCCCAGGGGTTGTTTATGATGATGACCAACGGCTTTGGAGCCGTGCTGGGCAGCTCGGTGAGCGGCATCGTTATCCAGAACTACTTTACCGATGCTAGCGGCAACAAAGACTGGCACGGCATCTGGCTAGCCTTCGCGGCCTACGCCCTGGTAATCGCCGTGCTGTTCGTATTCATCTTTAAGCACAAGCACGAGCCGCAGGAAACCCCAAATGAGTACTCTGAGCCAGCGGTAGCCGCCTGACCTGCTGGGTTATCTTTTTGCCTATCCACCGTTCTTTATTCTGCTTCCAACAGCAGCCATTGCTTTGGCCGCCAGCGACAACCACATAGCTGCTACTTTTATGAGCGAGTCGCCAGGAGCCGGCCGCATTGGCTTTGGACGCGCTAATTAAGCCCGTCGATACAAGATTGGTATAAAATAAGTCTGGTTTTGGTATAAATAAAAAGCCGCTCTACGCACTGTAGAGCGGCTTTTTTGGCTTTAGAAGCGCTGGTTGGCCAGCTTACTTGCTGAAGAAGAACTCGCCCTCGATCTGCGCGTTCTCGTCCGAGTCGGAGCCGTGGACGGCGTTTGCCTCGATGCTTTTTGCGTACTTCTTGCGGATGGTGCCTTCCTCGGCGTTGGCTGGGTTGGTAGCGCCGATGAGGGTACGGAAGTCGACTACGGCGTCGTCTTTCTCCAAAATGGCCGCCACGATGGGGCCGCTCGACATGTACTTTACCAGGTCGTTGTAGAAAGGACGCTCGCTGTGTACAGCATAAAACTGGCCGGCGCGCTCGGGCGTCAGAGTTACTTTTTGAAGCTCCACGATGCGGAAGCCGCCCTGCTCAATCATGCTCAGGATGCCGCCAATGTGGTTTTCGGCCACGGCGTCGGGCTTAATCATCGTGAAGGTGCGGTTGGTTGCCATTGGTTGGGTATTTTTTTGGTTGGTGCCACAAAGGTAGGAGGGGAATTTTGGTGGGCCTTGGTGTGTCTAGCAGGGCTAGCAACTAGGTAGCCCCAGCGGGCATTAGTAGGCCCAGGGCCTGCTCTGGGCTAAGCGGTGCTCCACCGAACCTTCAGCAACGAGTTGATTGTTAAAACCCAATTCATGCCGACCTTTGCCGACCGTTTGCGCCGGGAGTTTATTCCGGCGTTTTTCCTTCGCATTCGCAGGCCATTTACGTAGTCGATGTTTCCTTCCGTATCCGAGTTGCAAACCTTGCTGGCCCAGCCCCGGCAGGTTTTTATTACGACTCACCACAAGCCCGACGCCGACGCCTTGGGCTCGTCGCTGGCCTGGGCCGCGTACCTCAAGAAAAAAGGCCACTCCGTGACGGTAGTGACGCCCTCCGACTACCCAGCCTTCCTCAACTGGATGCAGGGCAACGACGAGGTGGTCGTGTACGAGCCGCGGCACAATGAGCGGCAAGTGCGCGACCTCGTGCAGCGGGCCGAAGTCATTTTCTGCCTCGACTTCAATTGCCTGGGGCGCATCAATGAGCTGGGCGAATACGTGCGGCAAGCTCCTGGCACCAAGGTGCTCATTGACCACCACCAGCGCCCCGAAAACTTTGCCGACATCAGCTTTTCGGAGCCTAAGGCCGCCGCTACGGCCGAAATAATCTTTGAGCTTATCCGCGACCTCGGCGACCAGCACCTCGTGGACCAGGGCATGGGCGAAGCGCTCTACGCGGGCATCATGACCGATACGGGCTCCTTTCGCCACCCCAGCACTTCGCGCAACGTGCACCTCATCATTGCCGAGCTGCTTAGTACGGGCATCGACCTGGCGGCCGTGCACCGCCGCATCTACGACTCACACTCCGAAATCCGGCTGCGTTTTCTGGGCTACATTTTGAAAGATAAGCTCGTGGTGCGCCGCGAGTTTAATACGGCCTACATCGCCGTGACGCAGCAGGAGCTGCGCGACTACGAAAGCAAAACCGGCGATACCGAAGGACTCGTCAACTACGCACTCAGCATCGAGGGTATCGTGTTTGCGGCCGTGTTTATCGACCGCGGCTCAGCCGTGAAGATTTCTTTTCGCTCGGTGGGCGACTTCTCGGTGAGCGACTTCTCGCGCAATCATTTTGAAGGCGGCGGCCACCACAATGCTTCGGGTGGCATTAGCCAAATACCGCTGGATGCCACTGTAGAGCGCTTTCTGGGGCTGCTGCCGCAGTACCAGGCGCAGCTCGTGAGCACACCCGGCGCGCCGGTAGCAGTTGCGCCGCCGGTAGCCTAACTTTGACGCCGCATTCGTCTCTCCTCCAATTCCCTGTTTTCATGCAGTTTTCCTTCCGGCCCCGTGCGGCCCGGCAGCTAGCCCTGGCGGCTGGCGTGCTTAGCGCAGCTTCTTTCCTGACTTCCTGCAACAAAGGCGGGGGTTTTACTAAAACCAAGTCGGGCATCGAGTACAAGATTTTCAAAAACGTAGATGGAAAATACGAACCACGCGAAGTGGCCGGCGGCGAAGACCCTACTTATAAGGACCGCATCGGCAAGGTAATGTCGGCCCACATCGAGTACCTCACCTCGGGCGACTCAGTGATGATGAAATCGCGCGAGCGCCAGTTTGGCGTGGCCGTGCGCATTCCGCTCGAAGCCATGTCGGCCAAGACAATGGGCGCTGAGCCCGAGGCGTTTTCGCTGCTCCAGCCCGGCGACAGTGGCGTATTCCGCTTCAATGCCGATACGCTCTACAAGCGCAACGCCCATCAGCTAGCGCCGGCTAACCTCAAGAAGAAAGGCAACTTCATCGTGCTCACGGTGAAGGCCGTCGCGCTGCAAACCCGCGATGCCGCCATGGCCGAAGCCATGGCTGACCAGCAGAAGATGATGGCCGAGCAGCAGAAGCAGATGCGCGCCTACGCCGCCACCCAGGATAAGGCCGACGACATCATCTTGACGGATTACGTGAAGAAAAACAACCTCACGAACTTCAAGAAAACCCCGAGCGGCGTCTACGTTATCGTGACGCAGCCCGGCACCGGCCCCAACGCCAAGCCCGGCCAGACGGTGAGCGTGCAGTATAGCGGCAAGCTGCTCGACGGCAAAGAGTTCGACTCGTCGGCCAAGCACCCCGGCGGAGCCGCCTTCTCGTTCCCCTTGGGCCGCGGCCAGGTTATTCCGGGCTGGGATGATGCCCTGGCGCAGCTCAACAAGGGCAGCAAGGCAACCATCCTCATTCCGTCGTCGCTGGCCTATGGCAAGCAGGGTAGCGGCGCCGTTATTCCGCCCAACTCGCCCCTGCGCTTCGACGTGGAACTGGTGGATGTGAAGTAAGCTTTCGCCTTACGCACCGTAGTATTGCCGCCGCGCCATCTGGCGCGGCGGTTTTGCTTAGTGGCTGCCCGTCTTACTAGCCCAGGGCCTTTTTCATAGCATATTATGCGTCCCTTTCTTTTTTTATCCCTGCTCCTGGCTGCGCTGCTGCCTACCCTAGCCAGCGGCCAAACGGCGCCGACGCCCGGCTTCGAGCGCTTGCCCAGCGGCACCGAGTATCAGCTTTTTCGGCGCGATGCCACCACTGGGCGCTACGCGCCGCGCCCGCTGGCTCCCACCGGCGATGCGCCTTATGCTAGCCGCGCGGGCCAGGTGCTGCTGGTGTTTATTCAGTACCGCACCGACCGCGACTCGCTGCTGATGGACTCGCGCCGGATGCGCCCCGAGCCGGTGCCCGTGGGGCTGGCTCCTACCCCGCCCCGCGGCACCATCGAGGAAGCCATGACGCTGCTGCTGCCCGGCGACAGTGCCATATTTCGCTTCAATGCCGACTCCGTGTTTACCAAGTCGATGCACCAGTCGGTGCCGCCGTTTATCAAGCGGGCGGGCAACGCCCTGCGCCTCACGGTAGCCGCCAAGGAGCTGCTCACCCCGGAGCAGATGCAGGCGCGCCAGCAAGCCATGCTGGCCGAGCAGAAGCGCCTGGCCAAAGCCCACTCGGCCAAGCAGCTTGTGAAGGACGACGCAGCTATTCAGGCCTATCTCAAAAAGAACAAGCTCACGGCTAAGGCCAAAAAGACGGTGGGCGGCACCTGGTACGTCGTCACGCTGCGCGGCAAAGGCGTGCTCCCCAAGAAAGGCCAGACGGTGAGCGTGAAATATCGCGGCACGCTGCTGGCTAGCGGTAAGGAGTTTGACTCGTCGGCCAAGCACGGCGGCACGCCCTTCGATTTTGTACTGGGCCAGGGCCAGGTTATTCAGGGTTGGGACCAGGGCATCGCGGTGCTACCCAAGGGCAGCAAAGCTATGCTCCTCATCCCCTCGCCGCTGGGCTACGGCGAGCGCGGCGCAGGCGGCGACATTCCAGCCAATGCCGTGCTGCGCTTCGACGTAGAGTTGACGGGCATCAAATAAACAAGAAGTTAGTAGTCTCTATTAAGAGCGAGGTTATTATCAATGACGAGCTTCTTTTGGGCTGGGCGCATGATTAGAGACTTGCTAAAAAATAGTATGTGCGCCCCAGCACCGACGTAACGCTTGTATAATTTCTTCATAAAATACTGTCTAGCAATTTTTTAGCCAGTCTCACCAGATATAGACATCTCCCCTTCCCACTGTTTTAGCTGTATGCCTAAACTACCCTTCCTGCTCTTGTGGCTCGCCTTGTTAGGGAGCACCCGGGTGGCCGCGCAACACTCCGCCCGCTATACCATCAACTACGGCGCTAATGCCCAGGTCGGCAAGTATGCCAGCGTCAATGGCATTAAGCTGTATTATGAGATTTATGGCACCGGTAAGCCGCTGTTGCTGCTGCACGGCAGTGGGGGCTCCATTCGGGCGCAGGCGGCCCAAATTGAACACTTTCGAGGGCAGTACCAAGTCATTGCCGTGGATAGTCGGGCACACGGCAAATCAAAGGACGACACGTCCGTCTTGACGTATGAGCTGATGGCCAGCGACGTAGCCAAGCTGCTCGACGAATTGAAAATCGATTCGTGCTACGTCTTTGGGCAGAGTGACGGGGGAATCTTGGGCTTGTTGCTAGCCCGAGATTATCCGCGCAAAGTGAAACGAGTCGCCACCTTCGGGGCTAAGTACTCAGCCAAAAGTAACCGTATATTCAGAGCCAATATGCTTGACAATATAGTCTAGGCGCTGTCGTAACGTATCAAGGGTTTGATAATCAGGCGGTGTAAGCCAGTAGTGCTTAAGAAAGCGCCACAGAATCTCAATCCGGTTCAGTTCGGGGGAGTACGCAGGCAGGAACTGTAGCCGTAACCCCCGGCTACGCCAGGTGACTAGGTGCTGCTGCACCGCGGCGGCGCGGTGAATGCTGGCATTATCGAGCACCAGCACCGTGGGGCCAGTCAGGGTCTGGCTAAACTCGTCGACGGCCTGGGCGAAGAGCTCGCCGGTCCAGGCCGTTTCACTCACCAGGCCCGTGAAATGGGAAGGGGTAGCCGGCCCCCCAGGCTGCCAAAAGCCGAGCAACGAATAGCCGCCGGCTCCGCGCTCGGCGGGGAGTTCGACCGCTGGCTGCCCGCGTCGTTGCCAGGCGTAAGGCACAGGTGCCTGCCGCGACACTCGGCACTCATCTACATAATAGACAGCTACTTGCTTATCTGCCTCTGCCTGGTGCAGCAGGGCCAGCTCGTGCTGAAAGAAGCCAAAGAGCAACGCATCCCGCCGGGCGCGTAAGCTGCGGCGCAGGCGCTTGCAACTATAGCCCAGCTGCCGGGCCAAGCGGCGCAACGTGCGCAGGCTCAGGGTAAGGCCCAGCTCGGCGTGCAGGCGCGGCAAGAACGTCCGCAGTTGCTGGGTGGCGGTCCCCAGCCAGGTAGCTACTTTTTTTTAGCGGGCGCGTCAAGTTTCGGCGGGCGGCCCGTGCGTTTGCCCTCAACCAGCCCCGCTAGGCCCTGGTCCCGCCAGGCCTGTAGCCAGGCATGGACGGTGGCGTAGCGTACGGCATAAAAAGTCGCCAGCTGGTCCAGCGAGTGGCCGCGATGATGGCCCAGGATGGCTTGGGCGCGGCGGCGCTGGCGTGGATGCCGGGCGTGTAAACTACACGCCTCCAGGGTGGTTAGCTCATCGATGGTCAAGGGAGTGCTCTGCAACATACCCCCAAAATACCCGCCAATTAGTTTATGCGTTTACTTTTGGCCGACTACTTAATTTACAGCCGGATACCACGGCAGTACAACCCGCTATTTGGGCCTTCGTGCAAGACACAATCCGAACGACCAAAAGCGCTAAACTCAAGCAGATTTACACGTTAGTGGCCGAACAGCCGCACATTTTACCCCAATCATTAGCCACCGCCCGGGCCCCAGTGCTGCTGATGTATGGCGACCGGGACATTATTCGCTTAGCGCACGCACTCCAACTATTTGCCCACCTGCCCAATGGCAATCTGTTTGTCATGCCCGGCGCCACGCACTTTGGAGCGGGCGAGAAGCCCGAACTGTTCTGGCTAGTCTTAGCTGACTTCTTTGAGAAACCCTTCACGAAGCTTTCGACAGCGGAAGTAATGGGTATCGGTAAGCGAAGCAATAGCAGATAGCGAGCTGGAAGTCAGCGCGGTTTTCGGGCTCTTCTAGCTTGGGTTTTCGTGGCTCAGCAAGATGTCCCCTTTATACGGCAAGTTTAGTACGTTTAGCCCAAGCTACTCGCAGCTCACTTCGTGACGGGTGTGAATGCGGCGTAATCCTGGTGTTTTCAATTTTGATGCTAGGCTAGCCGCCCAGCACTTCGCTCAGGATTTCGAGTGATTTTACTTCTGTTAGGCCCTCCACGTGCAGCTGGTAGTAGCGGATGAGCACGGCCAGTAGCTCGCGGCGCACGTGGCCGTTGGGGATGGTAGCGCCGGCCGGCGTCCGCAGCAGCTCGTCGAAATACTGGTCGAACTCGCGTAGCCGTAGCGTGGCCGGGCCGCTGCTGAAGCCGCTGCCCGTCACGGGGCCGGCCATGGCCACTTGGTCGGTGATTTCGGTGCCACTCTGGGCACCGAAGCCGAGGTAGTTGGCGAGGTGCAGCAAAAAGAGCAGCGCGAAGTTTTCGGTCCCCACCGTTTGCTCATCGAAGGCCAGGATGGAATCGTGCAGAAAGCGAAACAGGGCCGGATTGGGTTCCTCTTCCCGCACCGATTTGCTCAGGACTTCCGACAAAAACAGCCCAACGCTACTCTTGCGCACCTCGTAGGGCAGCGTGCGAAACGGCTCGGCGCAGCGAAACTCCGAGAGCCGCGTGAGGCCACTGCCCTGGCGCGGGATGTACGCCACCAATTCGAGGAGCGTGAGAGGCTGAAACAAGGCGATGCGCCCCGGCGGCTTGGCCTTGCGCACGCCATTAACGAGGTAGCTCTGTACGCCACGCTCTTCGGTATAGATGCGGGCGATAATGCTGGTTTCGCGGTATTTGAGAAAGCTCAGGACAATGCCCCGGGTTTTTATTTGCATAAGGATGAACTGTCATTTCTGCTCGTCATGACAACCGTGAATTTTAAACTTTCCTCTCATTTACTCAGCACCGCCACCTTGCTTACGCAGGTATTTTTGCCCTGAGCGTCGGATGTGAGCACCAGGTAGACGCCCGAGCGCACGCGGCGGCCCTCGGTATCGGCGAGGTTCCAGGTGACGGTGCCGCCCGCGGCGTGGGTGCTGTAAACGAGATGACCCGCAACGTCCGTTATTTTCACCAAGCCATTGTTTACCAACCCATTAATGCCTACTGTACCGGCAAAGTCGGGCCGCACTGGATTGGGGGAAACCTGGGCGCAGCTCGGCGCGCCTTCCGTTGTGGTAGCCGAGCCGTGGTAGCTCACAACGCCACCCTGGGTAGCCACAAATACGTCGCCGGTTTTGTCGTTCACGGCCACGTCCACAATGGCATTGCTGGGCAGCGGGCTGTTGGCGGTGGTAAAATGCAGGAGCGCCGCCGAAGCTTTTTCGTCAAACAGCCACAGACCATTGGTCGTACCAAACCACTTGCGGTTGGCTCCGTCGATGGCAATGCACGTTACGGCCTCACTATAAAGCGCCTGAAAGCCGCTGCCCGTGCCCTGGAGCACCAAGGGCCTGGTAAAGAAGTTGCTAGCCGTACCATTGGTGGCGAGCAAGCCGGGGCTACAGGTAGCCACGCCGGCGCCGGTACCCACCCACAGGTCGCCGTTGCGATCGCGCACAATGGCGTAGAGTGCGTTGCTGGGTAGGCCATTGGCCGTGGTAAAGTAGTAGGGCGTGCGGCTGGTCGTGTCGTATGCCACGAGGCCGGCGCTAGCCTGGCGAAAACGCGTAGCCCAGGGGTTGCCCAAGTTGTCGATGGTTAGCCGGTCAAGGTTTTCGAAGCCCGAGTAGGCTGGCACGGCGTCCCAGGTGCCGGTGCTGGGGCGCAAGCGCAGCAGACCGGGCACGTTGGCGCGCTGGTGGCGGTTCACCACCCACACCCGGCCATTGTTGGGGTCAGCAGCTACATCGGTTACGCGTACATAATTGAGGTTGCTCGCATCGGGGCTAAGGCTACTACGCAGGGGCGAGCCCGCCGTGACGGCCGTGTACTGCTTGAACTGGCCCGGGCCTTTCCACTCCAGCAGGCCGTTGCCGTAGCTCGCGATGTAGAGCGTGCCATCGGGCGTGCGGGTACCGCGCACCAAGTCGAGTAGATCGGGGAAATCGGTGGCCGAAAAATTAGTGGTAGTATAATTCGCCCACTGCCCATTTTGGTACTCATAGAACCCCAGGCGCTGCCCTAGCTGCAAGCCGCTATCGCCCGAGTAGCCCCCAGTGAAAATATCCACCGTGTTCGTTTTCGCGTCGGCTAGCAGGCCGTATGCCGCCGCTGTAGCTGGGGCATTGGGCTTGATGACTTCGGGGTTGGTAGTAACGCCGGGCCCAAAGCGCAACAGGCCCTTGCTAACGCTCGCCACAAAATAAGTACCGTCGGCTTCGCGCACTACATCGAGTATTTCGCCCGTAGCCGCGGCCGGCAGCACCGTCGTAAGCTGCCCCGTGAGGCCATCAAAGCGGCGCAAATCAGAATCCCGAAACGCTATGAGCACGCCTACCGTGCTTGGGCGCAGGTGCGGCCTGGAGGTCCCGTAGGCACCCGTTATATTGCGCCAAGCCCGGCTAGCGCCAACGCCTACCAACTGCTCAACGCCCTGAAACTCGCTCGCCACGTACAGATGCCCCCGATAAGCCGCCGCGGCCCTGAATACCTGGTTCGGCTTGCTGGGCACGGGTATTTCGGTGGCCCAGCTGCGGTAGTCGAGCAGGTTGATGGTCGAGCTGATGCGCCCGCGCCGCAACGGATAATTCTCGCTCGCCACGAAGATGGTATCGTGCAGCACCACCGTCGCCAGGGCATTGATGGCGCCGCCGCCCGGCCCAATGGCTGAGTAGGTATCGCGCACTTCCAGCTTGGCCAGGTCGAGCACGAGCACGCCCAGCGTAGTGCTCAGGTACGCTACTCCGTTATAGATCTGGATTTGATTGACCGTCTTGGCCGTTTGGGTGTCCTTGCGCAGTAAGTCGGTCACGTTGCGCACCGTGCCCGATTTGCCCAGGATGTCGATGTTGCCGTTGCGGTAGGCTATCACCAGCTGGGCCGAGGCTGAGTCGTAGGCCAGTGCTTGCACACCCACATCGCTGAGGCCATCGCGGCGCGAAAGCTGCTGCGTACTATTGGTGGTGCGATCGTAGAAGTAGAACGACGAGTTATCGGCCACGTACAGCCGGTCGCCCACGTCGGCCAGCGCTATTGGTTGCTGCGCGGGCAGGTGCAACTGCCAGTCGCCAAATGCTACGCCCTGGGCCCGACCCACCACTGCCCTCAGCAGCAACCCAATAACTAGAACCCAAGCGGAAAAGTGGCGCATAGAAAGTGGCAAAGCAAATAATAATCAGGTAGCTAACGCGCGCCTGGCCGCGTTAGTGCGTGGCCGGGCGGCTAGCCTCAGCGCGGTGCACGGGCGCCGCCTCGCCCGCCAAAAAGCAAGGCCGGCAGCGGGCTTCGTAGGCGTCGGTTTCGCCCAGCAGCACCTGGCTTTCGCTGGCGGCGATGCGGTACGAATACGCCGCCAGCTCGCCGCAGCACACGCACACGGCGTGCACTTTGGTCACAAACTCGGCGGTGGCGAGCAAAGCGGGCATGGGCCCAAACGGCCGGCCGAGGTAGTCCATGTCCAGCCCCGCCACGATGACGCGGATGCCTTGGTCGGCCAATTGGCGACACACCTCCACTAGGCTTTCGTCAAAAAACTGCGCCTCGTCGATGCCCACCACGTCGGTGCCGCTACCGGCGAGCAGCAGGATTTCGGTGGGCGACTGCACGGGCGTCGAGCGGATGCTGGTCTGGTTGTGGCTTACCACGTCCTGGGAGTGGTAGCGGGTATCGAGCGCAGGCTTAAAGATCTCGACCCGCTGCCGCGCAATGCGAGCGCGGGTAAGGCGGCGAATCAGCTCCTCGGTTTTACCCGAAAACATGGAGCCGCAAACAACTTCCAGCCAGCCCCGGCGGCGCGGGAAATCGGGATAACGGCGGGGCTCGGTAAACACGGGTGAATGATGAATTAGGAGTTAGCAAGGAGAAATTGGCCAGAACCACCTAACTACTCGGCTGGCAAAAATGACACGCACAAAGTACGGTATCACCCACCGATACGAAGTCAGAACTTCCCTACTCGCTCATTTTACCAGCTCCTACTTCCTAAGTAATCCGGGCTTGGCAGGCCAGCCGCTCGGCGGGCGCGAGGCGGCCGGCGGCCCGGTAGCGCAGCTCGGGCTCGGTGGGCAGGGCCAGGCACTCGGCCCCGGCCAGCACCCGCACCCGGCACGTGGTGCAGCGGCCCTTGGCGCCGCAGGCATGCAACCAGTCGTGCCCGGCCGCGTGAATGGCGGCCAGCACGGTAGTGCCGGCGGGCACCGCCAGCGGTGGGCCAGGCAGGCCCTGAATGGTCAGAAGGGGCATTTTGTGGCTAACTTGGCGCACGAAACTGGCCCCACGGCCAGCGCAAGCTATGCAGGACAAATATAGCCTCGCCAAGTGCGAGCAGTACGGCCGCCGGCTAGCCACCCGGCTCAGCCAACAGTTTTTTGGCCCCCAGCCCGATGCCACCCTCGATGGCCCGGCGCTGCTCTCCTTCACCCCCATTCGGCAAGTCAACTTGCTGCTAGCGCGCCAATTGCTGGGCCGCTGGCAGCACGAAGCCAGCCAGCTGCGCAGCCCGTATTTCGACTTCACGGCCGAGCCCGTGCGCACGGCCCTCACACAGTTTATGAACGTGCTGTCGCGGCATATTTGCCTCGATCGGGCGGCCCTGGAGCCGCTGCTGGCCCAGGCCGCCGCCGACACGTTGCTACTGGCCGCCGACCCGGCCGCGGCCTTCGAGCGCCTGCTACTACCCGACGGCAGCTCCGACCTCGACGAAGCCGTGCCGCTCGCTTACCTACGCGACAGCTTGCGCTACTTCGATCAGAGCAAAGCTTTTTTCCAGGGTTTTGTGGATAGCCTGCCGAGCGGCAACGCTCCCCTCGACCGCGAGTTTTTGCGCCAGCGCTTTGCCTTGTACTTAGCTGCGCACGGCAAGGAGCTGCCCACCGTGGCGCAATTCGTGACCGCATTCAGCGCCCTGCTGCCCCTCACCGAAGCCGACCTGTGGGACGATGGCCCCGCCAAGCCCAATGCCGCAGCCGAGCGCCCGGCTCAAGCTTCCACTACCGAGCGCCCGGCGCCAGCGGCCACGCCGGCAGTACCCGCCCCAGCTAAGGTACCCGAGGAGCCTGCCGCCGAGCCTGCCCCGGGGCCTACGGCACCGCCCATTCCTCACCAGCCAGCTCTGGAGGTAGTGCCGCCCACGCCGGCTAGCTCCGCCCCGCACGAGGCGCCTCTGCACGAAAAACTGAAAGCGACCCAGCCAGCAGTCCCGCATCTGGCCACCACACTGCGCGAAGCGGCGCACGCCGGGGCCAATGCCAGCCTGGCCGAGCGCGCTGCACCGCAGGTAGGCAGCTTGCGCGAGGCTATTTCCATCAACCAGCGCTTTAGCTTTATCAATGAGCTGTTTAACGGCGAAAATATGGAATACCACGCCGCCATTCAGCACCTCGATAGCCTACCCACTGCCGAGGCCGCACAAGCCTACGTACGCCAGGAACTAGCCGCCAGCCACGACTGGAGCCGCAAGGAAGAACACATCGCCAAGCTGCTCAAGCTAATTGAGCGCAAGTTTGCCGGCGCCTAAATGCGAGGGCTGAGATCGCTGCTGACGGGCCGGGCCGGGCGCTGGCTACTGCCGTGGGGCTTGGGCCTGGGGCTGCTGCTCAACTTAGCCTACCCGATGTATCGGCACTACGATTTTTCGCACTCGCTCGATACGCGCAGCTACCTGCGGCTGGCCACCGGCCACTACGACAGCGTGAGCGTGACCCGGCGCTACCGGGTGCTGGTGCCACTGGCCGCCAGGGCCCTGGCGCAGCCCCTGGCAGCGCTAGGCCAGCCGGCTACGCCAGCTAATGAATGGCCGCTGCGACTAGCCTTCTACGTAGTCAACTGCCTGCTGCTGAGTTTTGCCGCTGCCCTATGGCACCGGGCGGCGCGGCTAGCCGGCGCGAGCACTGCCGCCGCTGCCGTGGCCCTGGCGGCAGTGCTGAGCAGCCGCTGGGCCGCGTACGCGGCGGGCCTGCCGCTCACCGACAGCCTGTATTTAGTGGTGTTTGGGTTGGGCTACTACGCCTGGCAGCGCGGGGCGGGCGCGGCTGGGCAGTAGCCGCGGCCCTGCTGCTGGGGCCGCTAGCCAAGGAATCATTCGTGTTTTTGCTGCCCTGGCTGGCGTGGTATGGCCGGCGGGCCCTGGGCTGGCGCGGGCAGGCTGCGGCGTTACTGGGTGGGCTAGCCACGCTGGCCATCGTGCACCACTTGGTAGATAGAGCCGCCGGAGCGGCGCCCACCGAAACGGTTACCAACGCTTTTGCCCACTTGCAAAATGTGGCGTATTCGCTGCGGCGGATGGCCTCGCTGAAGGGAGTGGCGGAACTGCTCAACATCTTTGGACTTTTTACGCTGCCGGTGCTCGGGGCCTTGTTATGGCCGGCTGGGCGACAAGTGCTAGCCCCGGTGCTGGGCAGAGCGGAAGCTACCCTCTTTGTCGTAGTAGTCATTCATATGCTGCTTTCGGGTGATGTGGGCCGCATGGGCTACCTGGCCGCGCCCATAGCGGTAGCCGCGCTAGCCCTGGCGGGCCAAGCTTGGGGAAAGACTTATACCAAGGATCAGTAAGGGAGCATAGGCAAAGCAGTTTGTCATGCTGAAGTAATCGCACCAACTTAACCCAACATCTTCCAAGTACTCTTTCAAAGAGAAAAGCTAGCGGAGCCGGCGCAGCTGCGTGAGATAATGGGGGCCAAAGAAGGTTGGAAAGGAATCTACTCTCACTTGCTCGACGCCCGTGAGCAGCGCGGCATTGTCGTAGGGTAGCGCCAGCTGGGCGCGGTCGAGGGGCCGGTAGCCACCCACAGCGTCGGTATACACGGTATCGCCCGCCGCCAGGCGAGCAGCTAGCCAGGCGCGAAAGGTAGCCGGCGATTGCCCGGGGCGCTGCGCCCACAGCGCCGGGGCCCCGGCCACGCGGGGCGGGCCCACTGGCTGGCCGGTAGCATAGTGCAGCTGATTGAGCAGCAGATTGGGGTCGAGCAGTAAAAACCAGGCGCGGGGCTGGGCCAGTACCCGCGCCCGCAGGGCCGGGCCAGCGTCGGTGTACACCAGGCTATGAGCGGGCACCAACCCAAACGCCAGGTTCCAGCCGAGCAGCGCGGTGCCGAGGGCCGCTACGCGGCGAGGCGGCCAGACGGCCAGCGCCCCACCCGCCCCCGTGAGCGCCGCCAGGGCGGGCAGCATTACCATAAACTCGGCATTGCCAGCTGCTTGCGCCGCAAATGCCAGGTGCAGCAGGCCAATACCGGCGTGGGTGCGACGCACCAGCCTAGCGGTGGCTGGCTGCGCCACCACCTTAGCAGTCGAAAAAGGCCCACCAAATACGCCGTAAGCCCCCAGTGCGAGGCACGCCAGCACCACCGTGCCCAAGCCTAGCGGCCAGTGGCGCAGCAGGGGCAGTAAATTGCCGTGCACTTGCCCAGCCGTGCGCACGAGGTTGATGCCAGTCAGCAACAGGCTTTTAAACCCTAGGCTGACTTGCGCTCCGCCCGCTACGTAATCGTGGAGCGCAAAGCGCAGCAGGCCAGCCAGGCTGAGCGGCTGCCCTTCGCCCAGCAGCGTGCCCACGTAAGCCAGCGGCACCAAACCGGCTGGCAACAAGTACGGCAAAGCGGCCCGAAGCGCCGCCCCACTTTGCCAAGGGCGCAGGCCCAGCAGCAAACCCAGCCACCACCATACCATCAGCTGGTGCAGCAGGCAGGCGCAGGCGGCGAGCGTGCCCGCCAGTAGCAGCCACCCGAGGCGGTGGGCCACTGGCTGGGCGAGGGCGCGTGCCCAAGCCTGGCTAGCCAGCAGCGCCAGCAGCAGCGGCTGGATGTACGTTTCGTTTTCCGTAGCGAAGCGCAGCATGCCGTAGCAGCTGCCCACCAGCAATAACCACGCGGGTATGGCCACCACCGCCACTCCGGCACGACGCAGCAGGCCAGCCAGCGCCCACAGGCAGCCGCCAGCTGCTAAGGCATTGAGTGCTTGGAGCCAGCGCATGGCAGCTAGGCCAGCTGGGGCCGCGCCAGTAGCGCCCACCAGCCGTAGCCAGACCCACCCCACGCCATTATAAAGCAGGTGGTGCGGCTGCACTAGCTCGTGCCCCCAACGGGCACAAGCGGCATAGTACCAGGCATCGCCGGTGGGGTTGGCGGTAGGCAGCAGCAGGCACAGGGTCGTGAGCAGGCCCACCACCGCCAGGCTGGGCCAGGGCCCTTGGCGCAGGGCCGAGAAAGCTAGAGCAGGGCGCATTAGGGCCGCAAGCTACGGCCGGCTACCGGCAGCCCGCGCAGGGCCGGGGCTAGTAGCAGTCTGTGACCAAGGAAAGCCAGAAAGGCTTCTCATTACCGGGCTATTTTTTAACAAAAAGCAGGATACAGGTGCTGCTAGTAGGCGAACGCGCCTGAGCTGTCGAATTGCTTAACACATACCCGTCATCGTACATTTTTTTAATTACCCGGTAGTAGTTCTCGTTTATTTCTACGTCCAGTGTTTTGAAGGAACGGACTTCAAACTCGGTCTTCTCGCTTTTGCTTTCGCCATTCGTAGTAATGGTAACAAGCTTTTTACCATATTCATACATGCGCACCACGACGATAGCGGGCGGCCCGGCCACTGCACGCAACGGGGCGGCTAGCGCCCAAAGGCAGGCGCACATAAGCAAGAGTCTTTTCATAACAGCTAATATAAGTTTGGTTGACCAACGCCGCGAGTAAGCTAGCGCACCAGATCTTGCTTGCGGTGGGCGTCGAGGGCGAGCAGGGTAAAGAGCAGCACCGTAAACGACCACAGCGACGAACCGCCGTAGCTGAAAAACGGCAGCGGAATGCCCACCACCGGGGCGAGCCCCATCGTCATGCCCAGGTTCACGGCGAAGTGCACGAACAGGATGCTCGCTACGCAGTAGCCATAGGTGCGGCCAAAGACGGACTTTTGGCGCTCGGCCACCAGCAGGATGCGGCCCAGCAGCGTGAGGTAGAGCGCGATAACCACCAGGCAGCCCGCCCAGCCCCACTCCTCGCCCACGGTACAGAAAATGAAATCCGTGCTTTGCTCGGGCACGAAGTCGAACTTGGTTTGGGTGCCGTTGAGAAAGCCTTTGCCGAGCCAGCCGCCCGAGCCGAGGGCGATTTTGCTCTGCGTCACGTTCCAGCCCTTGCCCAGTGGGTCCTTGCCGGGGTCGATGAGCATCTCGATGCGCTGGCGCTGGTATGGGTGCAGGACGTTGTTGAAGAAAAAATCAATGCCGAACACCATGCCGATAACGACTGCCCACGCGCCCAGACTTAGCGGCAGGTGGTGGCGCCACAGCCGCGAATTGAGCGCAAAAGCCGCCAGCAGCAGCCCCGTAAAACCTCCCACCAGCCATACTTTGGGCACCAGCAAGGCCAGCAGCAGGATGATGCCGCCCGCCGCCAGCAGCAGCAAAATGAGCGGCGACATGCCCTCGCGAAAGTAAGCCAGCAGCAGGGCGCCAAACACGAGCGCCTGCCCCGTTTCGTTGGAAGCCAGAATGAGCACTACCGGCAGCAGCGTGAGGCCGGCCAGCACGGCTTGGTCGCGCCAGTTTTGGCTGCGCAGGTTGATGCCCGCCATGAAGCGCGAGGCAGCCAGCGCCGTAGTAAACTTGGCAAACTCGGCGGGCTGCAAGCGCACCGGCCCAAATTCGAGCCACGAGCGCGAGCCAGCAATGGGCCGCGCCACCACGAGCGTCACGAGCAGCAGCCCGATCATGAGGCCGTAGAGCACGTAGGCAAACGTATCATACGCCTTGTAGTCAATCACTAACAGAATAACGATGAGCACCGCCGCCGTACCCATCCAGATGAGCTGCTTAAACCAGTTGAAGGCCATCAGCTCGCTAAACGGCAGCACGCTCAACGGGTGCGCTGGCGCTTCGGGCGAGTAGCTGGCCGCGTACACGGCCACCCAGCCCAGGCCTACCAGCACGAGGTAAAGCAGCAGCGTGGGCCAGTCGAGGCTACGGGAAGAACGGGTGGCAATGGGAGACATGCGGACTATTTCGGCGAAGAGCAGCGACTAGTGGTGCGTGGGCGCGTGGCCGTACATCACCCAATCTTCCCAGCGCTTGCGGCCGGGGGCAACTTTGCCGCGCAGGTATTTTTCCATCATCAGGCCGGCCGCGGGGGCCGCAAACGTGCCGCCAAAGCCCGCATTTTCGATAAAAACGGCGATGGCAATCTTAGGGTCGTTGGCCGGCGCGAAGGCGGCGAACGTGGAGTGGTCGGGGCCGTGGGCGTTTTGCACGGTGCCGGTTTTGCCGGCCACCGAGATGCCGTACTGTGCGAGGCTGGCAAACGAGCCCGTGCCGCCGCGGCCATCCACTACCTGCTGCATGCCCGGGATGAGGTACTTGAACAGCGCAGTATCGACAGCCGTGTAGTGGCGCTCCCGGAACTGCGGCAGCGGCTGCCCGCTCGTGCCAATGCCGCGCACAAAGTGCGGCGCGTAGTAGTAGCCGCGGTTGGCAATGGTGGCGAGCACGTTGGCCATTTGCAGGCCGGTGATGCCGATTTCACCCTGCCCAATGCTGAGCGAGTACACGGTTTTGAATACCCAGTGGTGGTAGCCCAGGTGCTTGTCGTAGTACTCGGGCGAAGGAATAAGACCCCGCTTTTCCTGGCTCATGTCTACGCCCAGCTTTTCGCCCAGACCGAAGGTTTTCACCATTTTTTGCCATTGCCCAAGGCCCAGGCGCGCGTCCTCAAACCGATTGCGCGTCTGGCCGCGCACCACGGCGGCCCGCATCACTTGGTAGAAATACGGATTGCAGCTGTTTTTGATGGCGATGTTGAGGTTGGCCGGATACTCGTGGCGGTGGGTGCAATGCACCAGCCGCTGGTCGCAGGGGAAACCAGTGTTGGGGCCCACCACGCCTAGCTGCATAGCTACCAGCTCATTCACCAGCTTGAAGACCGAGCCGGGCGGATAAGTAGCCATCAACGGGCGGTCGAAGAGCGGGCGGTTGGGGTTGCGCAGCAAGCCCATGTAGTTGTTGCCCGAGCCTTTGCCGCTCAGCAGCTGCGGCTCGTAGTGCGGGGCCGATACGAAGCACAGGATTTCGCCCGTCTTGGGGTCGATGGCCACGATGGAGCCGCGCCGGCCAGCCAGCAGCTTTTCGCCGTAGGCCTGGAGGCCGGCGTCGATGCTCAGGTGCAGGTCTTGGCCCGCCCGCGAAAGCGTGTCGAACTGGCCGCCGTGAAACGCGCCTTTGTCGAGGCCGCGCACGTTCACGAGCCGATATTTCACGCCGCGCTCGCCCATGAGCATGGGCTCGTAGTACGATTCGAGGCCCGAAATACCTACGTTTTCGCCCGGCGCATACTTGGCGTACTTCGGCTTTTCGAGAAAGGCCGGCGTGATGGCGCCCACGTAGCCTAGGGCGTGGGCCAGGTTTTGGGTGCGGTAGGCGCGGGTGGTACGGTCCTGCACCCGAAAGCCCGGAAAATCAATCAGGTTATCCTGAATCGCGGCCAGCTCGGGCGTACTCAGGTTTTGCACCAGCGGCGAGGGCTTCACCCGCGAGTACTTGCGAGCAGCTTTCAGGCCCAGCCGCAGGTCTTCGATGGGCAGCTGCATCATGCGGCAAAACTTGGCCGAGTCGAGGCGCTTTACCTCACGGGGCACCACCATCAAGTCATACACTGGCTTGTTGGTGACGAGTAGCGAATCGTGCCGGTCGTAAATGCTGCCGCGGTACGGAATCTGCACCTGCCGCTGCAAGGTATTGCGATCGGCAGCAGCCTTGTACGACTCATCCAGTACTTGCAAGTAGAATAGCCGCCCGGCGAACAGCAGACCCACCAACGTAAAAATTGCCAGCACCACGTAGCGCCGCCCCTCCAAGTATTGCATACATCAAAGTTACGACTGGCTTAACCGGGGTTGGCGCATAATTATTCTCAAGCGACGAGCTTACCTGCGAGTCTCGCCGCGCGGCGGGCCTAGCCAGTACCTTTGTCTTTTCCTGTATTGCCATGCTGCCCCTCGCCTCGCCTACTACCAACACTGCTTTCGCCGGCCTCATCTCGGTGGTGGCCCCGCTTTATAATGAGGCCGATACCGTGGCCCAGCTGGTGAGCCGCGTGGCCAGCGTGATGCAGCAGCACGGCTACGACTACGAGCTTATTCTCGTCAATGATGGCAGCTCGGACCGCAGTTGGTCCATCATGCAGGAGCTCGCCGCCCACGACGGCCACCTGGTGGCCGTCGATCTGGCCGGCAATTATGGCCAAACGCTCAGTTTACGCGCCGGCTTTGCCCAGGCGCGGGGCGAGGTGATTATTGCGATGGACGGCGACTTGCAGCACGACCCGGCCTACATTCCGCAGTTTATCAGCCTCATCAATGAAGGCTACGATATGGTGGGCGGGGCCAAGG
>CAZERY010000042.1:0-20211 GCA_964514915.1 uncultured Hymenobacter sp. | reverse complement strand
GCCTAACCTAAATGGCCTGCATTCTGTTAATCGACTTCCCTGACTCAGCACTAGTGCTTACCAAGCTGATTCTACCAAAACTTCCGCTTAAAGCTCGGCTATTCAACACAGTGTATCTTGTGCTACTCCTATCACTACCAAATAGCATGACTTCAAATCACTCTGACATATTGACTCAAGCTGAAAAGCGCATCCACGAGTTGACAAAAGCATTGGCTGAAGCTCGACTGATAAACCAAATAATGGCGCACTTACCAGGCCGCCATTCTGAAGGCTTGATTTTGTTGGATACAGCAGGTTCAGTGGTAGTCATTAGCCCCCAACTATTCAGCTTACTAGGCTTAGCTGATGAATCGGCAACGTGGCAGGGCAAACCATTTATTGAGTTGGCGGCGCGGGTGCAGCTTCTGTTGGCTGCTCCGTTTGACCTGCGGAGATGGTTCACTCCGCATTCTGGCAAACTCAAAACGTCCCATCAGGACTTCTTAATCTTGCGCAATGAGACTATTTTAGTCTGCGAAATAATGCCGGCCCCCACTGTTGTTGGCTCACGCGGGGTTACGCTAATCGTGTTACGTAGAGGGATTGAGCAGCAGTTGACTGAGCTGAATTCGATAGCCAATATCCCCAACCAAAATCCCAGCCCCATTGTGCGCATTGGGGCTAATCAGCAACAACTTTACGCCAATCCAGCTGCCCGCCTAGTGAGCCAGGATTTAACGCGGAGCGCCAAAGTAGACCTGCAAAAACAGCTGCGCGCTGCCGCTGCCGCCGCCTTGCAGCAAGGCGAAAACCACGACGTAGAAGTAGCTATGGGCGAGCGACGGTTCTGCGTGGCCGTATTGCCATTTGTGGCCGAAGGCTACGTAAATCTTTACTTTTTAGACATTACGGAACGCGAGGCAGCGCGCCGGGAGTTGCACGAACAGCAGCGATTTATGCAGCAAGTACTCGACAGTATCCCGACTATTGTATTTGTACGCGACCAACAGCAGCGCTTTATCTTTCAGAACCAGGCTATGCAAAACCTGGCAAAAGCCTCTGCCATTCCTTCTGATCCGGACGCTATTGATCCCGACAGCCAACTCGGTCGCGAAATGGCTGAATACGCGGCTGTTGACCGGCACGTGCTCGAAACGGGTGAGGAAATTTCTCGGGAGGAGTCTTTTACCCTTACTAATGGCGAAGTCCACTGGTTTTATACCACCAAACGCCGCCTCGATGGGACCGATGGCACCGTGCACGTGCTGGGCGTGACTACCGACGTTACTTCCCTAAAAGAGGCCCAACGGACTCTTGAACGCAGTGAAAAGCAGTACCGCGACCTCATGGTGTATGGCCAAGCCCTGATTGGCACCTACGACATGCGCGGCGTGGTGCTGTCAGTAAACCCGGCCCTCGCCACCTTACTGCGGGAAAAAGCGGAGGAGATGCCGGGCCGCCACATCACCGACCACCTCGTAGTCGAAGACCAGGCGCACTTCGCGGCCTACTCGGAACGGATAGCGGCGCACGGCGAAGAAAAAGGCGTGATGCGCGTGCGTCCCAAAAGTAGCCTCGACACCCGCTACGTGCTCTTCCATAATGTGGTGGTGAGCCAGCCTGAGGAGTCTTACATCATCTCGCATGGCCACGACATTACCGACCGCATCCTGGCCGAAAAGGAAATGAAGCGCGCCAATCGGGCCGTTGAAGCTGCCTTGCGGGCCCGCGAAAACTTCCTGGCCAACATGAGCCATGAAATCCGAACACCCATGAACGGCGTGCTGGGCGTGGCAAACTTACTGAGCAAGACGATACTAACTTCGGAGCAAAAGGACTACCTACGCATCATTACCAGTTCGGGGCAGCACTTGCTGGCCGTGCTCAATGATGTGCTCGATATGGCCAAAATTGCCTCGGGCAAGCTGGAGCTGAGTCTGGAGCCGTTTGACCTCTGCGCCTCGATGAGCCAGGCCGTGCAGCCACTGGCCATTCAAGCCCTGGAAAAAGGCATTGAATTTATAGGCACGCCCCTCCGCAATACCTGTCCCGTGCCGTGGGTGCTGGCCGATGCCCACCGCCTCAACCAGATTCTGATAAACTTAGCCAGCAACGCGGTGAAGTTTACCCCGGCCGGCGGCACTGTGCGCGTAACCGGCGAAATGCTGGCCGAAACGAGCGATACCCTCACCGTGCGTTTCGAGGTGGTGGATACCGGCATTGGCATGAAGCCCGAGGTGCAGGAACGCATTTTTGAGAGCTTTATCCAGGCCTACGCCGACACTTCCCGCCAATATGGTGGCACGGGCCTGGGCCTGAGCATCAGCCGCGCCCTGGTCGAGAATATGGGTGGGCAGCTTACGGTAGAAAGTACCTACGGCGTGGGCAGTTGCTTCGCCTTCGTGCTCACTCTACGCAAAGCTCCACCGGTAACGCCCGATACGATTCTGCCGCACTTCGATACCGGTGCCTTACAAGGCCTACGGGTCTTGCTGGTAGAAGACAATGGCATCAATCGCTTTGTGGCCCGGCGCACCATGCAGGAATGGGGCGTAGTGGTGACTGAGGCAGAAGATGGCGACCAGGGTGTGCAGCAGGTCGAGCAGCAGGCTTTCGATGTGGTACTAATGGACATTCAGATGCCCGGCATGAGCGGCGTGGAAGCTACGCAGCTTATTCGGGCGCACCACGATAGCACGCGGGCCAATGTGCCTATTTTAGCCCTCACCGCCAATGCCTTCCGGGCCGACCACGAGCAGTACCTGGCTATCGGTATGAACGATTGCCTGGCCAAGCCCTTCGACGAGGCTCAGCTGTACGCCAAGCTATTGAAACTGATGCGCCGCTAGCGGCGCATCAGTTTGAGGGATTCGTGGGTGGTAGCTTTCCGAAAGCTCAGCGAGGCTACCCCTATTCCCACCATCAGGCCTGATAGCAGATTGATAATGACATCGATGTCTTTCAGGGGGTGGCTAGCCAGCAGCAGCCGGGCCGCCAGCAGCCCTAGGCCTACCAAGCTGACCAAGCTCCAGTAGCGTAGCTGAGCTCCTGCCGATACCAGTGGCGCGGCTGCCACTGGCAGCCGCCACAGGGCGGCCATAACTAGCCCTACGCCCACTGCCGAGCTCAGTAAGTTGGCCATCACATACACCGGCCCCCAGAAGGAGCCAATGTGGCAAGGCACCCGCAGCAAGGGCCACCAGGCCACCATTTCGCCCCCGCGGTGCGTGAAGCTGTCCCACACCAGATGCATAGTAGCTCCTAGCAGCACGCTCCCCAGCACCCGGCCGTAATGCTGCCGGAAGTAACTGGGCCAGTCGAAGCTCCGGTAGCGGGCCAAGCGCTGGCGTAGCGGGCGAGGCAGGTAAGTAATGAGCGGATTACGCACTACGCCGTGAAACACGAAGGCCAACCCTACCGCTACCGGGCAGCTGAAATAAAACAGGCTGAGCCAACTGTGGCTGTGCGAGTTGTGCGCGCTTAACCGCAAAAACTTCTCGAAATCGGGGGCAATGCTGCCTAGGACCAGCCCGGTAGCCGACCACCGGGCTTTTCGGCTTCGCAGCAGGGGTAGTACTGCCGCCACGTGCGCAAGCGTAAAAGGCATAAAGGAAGGCGAAACAATACGGGGAGGCAGACGCAGCTCATGCTAGCGCAGCCGCGGGCACCAGCGGCGCGGCCGGGCCCCGCTGGGCTTGGTCGAGGTAATCGAGAATGGTGGCGTCTACTGCTAAGTCAAACTTACGGGCCCAGAGCTTGGGCGACGCGTGCAGGGCGGGCCAATCGGCGTGAGTCAGCGTTTTGGGGCTAGCCCCGCCGCCGCTCCAATCGATGTAGCGCAGGTTATCGGTGGCCACGATGGTGTCGGCCAGCGGCGAGTTGAGTAGAACAGTAGGCACCAGAAATTCGTCGGAGCCCCAGGTGAGGCGGGCAAAGCGCCGCAAGGGCGCGTGCCTGGCTAGGAAGGTGACGACGTACTCGGCCGCCGCCCGGCTCAGCGTGTACCAGCCACCCATGGGGCCCCCGTGCAGAGCCCCGGCCAGCGGAAACTGCCGGGCGGGCAACACCGCATTAAGTGCCCGTTGCACGGCGTAGCGGCCTGGAAACCGAAAATCGGTAAGATAATAGCGCGTTACGCGCCGCTGGTTAGCCCGCCACCACGCCGAGTCGGGCCGTTCGCATTCCAGAAACGACTGGCCTTGGTGCGCTTCCAAAAAGGCTTGCACATGCGCAACGGGTTGCAGGGGGTAGTCTTGGGCGCTCAGTACGTTGAGGCACTCGTAGCGGGCCGGGTGGGCCAGCAGCTCGCGCAGGCAGTCCAGCACTACTTGTGTCAGGCTGTAGCCGCCCCACGTCACGCTCAGGCGGGTGCGCGTAAAAAATACGCCCGGCCGGTGGCGCAGGTAGGCGAAAGGCTCGGCATTAGTTTTCTGGTCGAGGTGCACGTAGCAATGCACGTCGGGGTGGGCCAGCGCATCAAGCAGGCGCGCCAGCTGCGCAGGGCCTTTGTGTGCCAATATCAGGTGAGCGACTTTCATACTAATCAGAGAATTAACCACTAGTAAGGCGAACGGGAATAGCGCCTAGGCTACGCCAGGGCGCGGGGCACCGGCTGCGGCGCGGGCCGGCCCAGTAGGCGGTGCAACAGCAAGCGGCACTCCACTAGCCCCACCCGCAGCACCTGCGTAATGCTGACAGGTAACGATTTATTCAGGAGGAAATAGCCGAACAGGAAACCCGATAAAATGGTGGGGAAGCTTGCCAGCGCTACTCCGTATATATTGTGGCACAGCTTGATGCCCACGTAGTCGCCCACCACGTTGATAGCCAGCATCAGAAAAACCTTCAGCAGGTTGAGGCGGGGCTTATTGAGCACATCAAGGGCCACGCCGCTGAAGCGGTCGATGGGAAACAGGATGGCCATGCTCATAGCGATGCGCAGCAGGTTAGCCGCCTCGGTACCAGCGTACTTGCTGCCCCCAATGAGGTAGATGGGTACCTCAGCCAGCAGCACCGTGCCCACTACCACGGGCAGCAGCAGCCACGTCAGCAGCCCACCGTTTCTACAGATGAGCTGGGCCATTTCCTGGCGGTTGCCCTGGTTAAAGGCCGCCGATAGCGCTGGCATAGCCGTGGCCAAAAAGCTGCGTAGCGGTATTTCAATCAGCTCCAGAAAGCGCAGGGCTAGGTTGTAAACGGCCAGCGGAGCCGGGCCCAGCAGGAAGTTGATGAGAAAGGTATCGGAGCTGCGCAGCAGGCTCGACCCGATGTAGCTGCCCACGCTGTATTTGCCGAAGTGGGCTAGCTCGCGCATGCAGGCGGCCGAGCGGGCCGGCAGGTCGGCGAGGCGCGCCCAGGCGCGCAGCAGGGCCACCAGGCTGGTGAGGCCCGCGGCCGTGAGATTGCAGTACACCACCCGTTCGAGTGTGGCGGCGTGCAGCAGCATCAGCCCCACTACGCCCACAATGAACGTGCCCTGCGTGAGCAGCCGCAGGGCCAGTAGCCGGTCGAAGCGCTGCTGCCCCTGCTGCACGCACCCCGCCAAAAACGAGGGCAGCGTGAGCACAAATGTGAGCGGAAACCACTTCAGAAATAGCGCCAGGCTGATGTTAGCCACCGGCTCGGGCCCCAGCCGTGTCAGCAGCCCTATCCCTGCCAACCCCGCCGTAATGAGTAGGGCCAGCGCCCAGGTCGAACCCACCACTTCGGCCGCCCTGGCAGGTGCCGCACCCGCATACGACCGAATGAAGGCCGTGGTGACACCACCGGCCCGCAGCGAATCGCCAAGGCCCTGCATGGTCATAAAAAACACCCAAGCTCCAATATCCTGCACCGACAAGGCGCGAAACAACAGCGACACCGATACCACCGTCAGGCCCGAGGCTACCAGGTTGCCAGCCAGCGAAAGGACCTGCCGGCTGCGCAGCAAAGGCTGCAGCTTGCTGAGAAAAGGAATGGTCATGAGTTCATCAGAAGAAAGGGAGGGCGGGGCGGGTAGGGACTAGCCCACGGTGACTACGGCGCGCTGGGCCTTGTCCCAGGCGGCGGGCTGGGCCCGGCGCACGTAGCGCCAAAACCCCTGAAATACAGCCACATTCATCATGGTGAAGTAGAGTGGCACCAGCAACGGGCCAGCCCTACGGCCGGCGCCCACCATTACCCAGCCCAACCCGGCTACCCCGTAGAAGGCCAGCTGTGCGGCCAGCGCCAGGGCAAACACGCCGCCCTGCATAGCGGCTAGGCCAGCGCTCAGGGGCAGCAGCAGGGCCAGCAGCACTGGGGCCAGGCTCCAGCGCAGCACCCGGTGCGACACGTACAGGAAGGTGACTACCGGCTGGCGCACCGGGTTTAGCAACTGCGGGAGGCGCGCCATCGCTTGCCAGCCCCCGGCGCAGATGCGCACCTTGCGCTTCATCTCCTCCTTCAGCGAAAACGAGGGTGGCTCGGCAGCGTAGGCCGCAGGCTCGTACACCACGCGGTAGCCGTCGTTGACGATGCGCATCGACTGCACAAAATCATCCAGAATGGTGTCGGCTTCGAGAGGCTGAAATAAGTCGGTACGGAACGAAACCAGCTCGCCCGCTGCCCCCATCAGGCTGTGAATGTCGGAATCGCATTTTTTTAGGAGCGATTCGTATTGCCAGTACAGGCCTTCGCCGCCCCCGGCGGCGCTGCCGTCGGCCTGCACCCGCTTCTCGCCCGACACGGCCCCTACGCGCGGGTCGGCGTAGTGCCGCACCAGCGCGCGCACGGCCTCGCGGTTGAGGGTAGTGTTGCAGTCGGTAAAAATGACATAGGGCGTGGTAATGTGGCGGATAGCGCGGTTTTCGGCCATCGCCTTGCCGGCCCGCTGGGCGCTGTGCAGGTGCCGCACACTAGGGTAGGCGGCCAGCACCTGGCCCGACTGGTCGGTAGAGCCATCCGTGATAAACAGCAGGTGCAGCTTATCGGCCGGGTAATCGAGGGCCAGGCAGTTTTCAATTTTTTCTGCCAGAATATCGGCCTCGTTGTAGGCCGGCACTACCAGCGTCACCTCGGGCTCAAAGGCAAGCGTTCCGCTCGTGGGAGTCGGGCGCACCAAGCGAGCCCAAATCGCCACTAGCCCAGCGTAGCCCAGGTAGGTATAGAGTATCACGGCCAAGAATAGCCAGAACAGGAAAAGCAGCATAGGTCCTTTGAGTTTATTGGATAATGATGTATATAAATAACTTGCCTAGAATGAGGTTCAGGCTGAACGCTCCCAGTGGCCCGTGGCTGCGCTATACTGGCGCAGAATGCGGGCGGGGTTGCCGCCCACTACCGAGTAGGGCGGCACGTCTTTGGTGACTACGCTACCGCCCGCCACCACAGCGTGCTTGCCGATGCGAACGCCGGCCGTAATCACGGCATTGGCCCCAATCCAGACTTCATCTTCCACCACGATTTCGGCCGCCGAGCACGGCTGGTTACGAATAGGTAGGCGGATGTCCTGGTACCCATGGTTGAGGCCCGAAAGCACCACATTTTGCGCGATAATTACGTCATTACCAATGCGCAAAGGCCCAATGAGCACGTTGGCAATGCCCACCAGCGTGCGCGCCCCAATGACGATGCCGCCCATGCCGTTGGCCACCGTGGCATAGTCCTCGATGATGGAATCGGTTCCCAGCTCGAAGCCGTTGAAGGGAACGAGGTCGCGGCGGGCCCGGCGCACCAGCGAGCCTCGCCCATACTTGTGCACAAACGGATTGGCCAGCCACTTTACCCACCAGCGGGGCCGCGACCGCCGGGGCTGAAACAGCAGCCACGACGCCAGCTTCTTCAGCTGTGGGTCGTGCTTGATGCGCCTGGCTAGGCTGCCCAATGGCGAGGTTGCCGGGCCTGCAGCCAGCGGTGAAGAATCAAAAAGTGCGCCCATAAGATGAGGATAAGAGAGCGAGGGATGGGAAAAGTAATCTGCTAGTTTTGAGAGTGCTATTCATCCAGGTCCTGGCTAGCGTGCAGGCCTTTCCAGAAGCCATAAGCCAGGCAGGCAAGGGCGGGTAGGGCAATGATATCCCAGGGCATAATCGCGGGTTATTAAAGGGGAGAAGAAACCGCCACCGGCGCCGCGTGGGGCGTGGGCAAAAAGGACGTTTTGGCTTTGCGCAGGCGCAGCAGCGCCAGCGCCATCGCGCCCAGCGCTACGGGCAGGTGGGCCGCTGCCCGCGCCACCTGCCAGCTGTAGAGCCGCCGCGGCAAAGCCACGAGCAGCGCCCCACCCGTGCCACCCAGCAGCGCCGCCCAAAACCCCGGCCCCGGCCCCACGGGCAGCACGAAGGAGCTGAGCAGCAGCAGGCCCAGCGTGCCCAGTAACAGTACCCGCGGCAGCACGGCAGTTTGCACTACTTTGTCAAAAAACTCCCAGTTGCCACGCCCTAGCTGCACAAAGCCTTCGCGGAAATACTTCGCCAAAAACTCTTGCTGGGCCGCCATCCAGCGGGTGCGCTGCGGGCCAAACACGGCCGCGCTGCCCACCTTTTCATCGTACACGTGGGCGTTGGGTAAGTAGGCAATGCGCACCTGGTCGCGCAGCACCTGGAAGTCCAGCTCCTTGTCTTCGCCGGCCGTTTCGCCAATGTGACGTAGCAGATGCTGCAAGTAGCTATACTCGAAGGCCATGCCCGAGCCGATGAGCGACGACGACAACCCCAGCCGCACGTGCCCGAGCCGGAAAATATGGTTGTTAATTTCCTCGTTGCAGGCATCGAGCACGGCAAACGGCGAGTCGAGGTTTTTGGCCGTGCGGTGGCCCTGCACCACGCGGTAGCCCGCTGCGAAGGCCGCATCGACTTGCGCCAAGAAGCCTTCGCCCATCACGTTATCCACGTCCAGAATCACGGCCACGTCGTAGTGCGTGGCTGGGAGCGTGGCCAGGGCGGCGCGCAGGGCTTGACCCTTGGTGCTTTTTTCAAACTGCACTTCTACTACCCCAATGTCTTGGCTACGTAGCGTTTGCACAGTGGTGGGCAGCAGGCCATCGGCAATTACGCACACGTCGGCGGGGCCGGCGTAGGCATGGCGGTGGGCGGCGGGGGCCGTTTCCAGAATCACGGCGTCGGCCTGGTAAGCGGGCAGCAGCACGCACATGCGGCGTGGTGGGCCAGCTTTACTGAGGGCGGACGCAGGCTGCGCCCGGCGGTGGCCCGCCAGCGCAAATACCAGCAGATACGCAACGTTGAAGCAGAGATAGGCACCGACCACATATAGCAGTGCGCCCAATAACCCGAGGGCTAGGCTAGTCATGGCGCAGGCTTTTAATGGCTTTGGCCGGAATGCCGGCTACCAGCGTAAAGGGCGGCACGTCTTTCGTGACCACCGCGCCCGCCGCCACGGCGGCGCCTTCGCCTATCGTGACGCCCTTGAGCACCATCGCGCCCATGGCAATCCACACGTCGTCACCAATACTGATGGCTCCGGTTTTGCCGGCCTCGAAGTGGCTAGCCGCATCGTGAAAATCGTCGTCCATGATGACCACGTAGGGCCCGATGCGCACGTTGCGCCCAATCTCCATGTGGGTGCTTACTGAGATGTGCGCCCCATTGATGCGCGAGTTGGCTCCCACGCGCAGGGTAGCTCCGCGCCCGACGAAGATCTTAGCCTGTTGAATATCAGACCAAATGCGCACGTCGTCGCCGAGCACCACGCGGCCGGCGTTGCGAAACAGCGGCCGGCCCTTCACCGACACCAGTCGCCCCAGCTCGGTGCGACGGAGGTAGAAGCGGGCGGCGGCCATCTTGATTAGGCCGGCCCCGAGGTCACGCACCAGCCCCAGGGCCAGGGCGAAGCCCGACCAATCGGGGTGCTGCTCTTGCAGCACGGCCTGGCGCCGGAGTAGCAGCGGGCGAATATTGAGTACGGGTTGCATAAGAATAGCTGGTTATCAGGTAGGTAGGAAGCGATTTTGGTGAATGTTGTGGGGCTGCAAATGCCAGCGCAAGCCGCGCCACAGGGCTCGTAAGTGGGCTAGCCCAGCTGGCCGCAGCAGCGCCAGCGAGTGCCGGGGCACGGCCAGCAGCAGGAAGTAGCTTGCGCTCACCCAGAACTGCCAGCCCTGCAAGTTGCGGCGCATAAACAGCAGCCGGTTGCGGTAGAGGTAATGCGTTTTGAGGGGCGAGGCTTTGCCCACCGATACCGACTCCTTGTGGTAGACCGTGGTGCTGCCCACGTAGTAGCACGCATAGCCAGCGCGCAGCACCATCTGGCACCAGTCGTGCTCCTCGTAGTAGAGAAAGTACAGCTCCGGCATCAGCCCCACCTGCCGGATGACGCGCATGGGCAGCATCATGGCCGCGCCGTGGGCCAGGCGCGTGGGGTAGCTGGCATCGTGCTGCCCTTGGTCGGGCTCGTGGCTGCCGATGGTGCGCCCGCGCCCCGTCCAGGGGCTAATGCCTTGGCAGCCGGCGTACTGAATGAGGCGGTTGGGGGTATGGTAATACACGATCTTGGGCGAGGCGATGCCCACCTGCGGGTGCTGCTCCAGCACGGCTACCAGGGGCTCCAGCAAGCCGGGCTCTACCTCGGTATCGTTGTTGAGAAACAGCACGTATTCGCCTCGTGCCGCAGCCACGCCCAGGTTGTTGCCACCGGCAAAGCCCAGGTTGTGTGCCGAGCGAATGAGCTGCACCTCCGGAAATTGCTGCTCGATAAGGCCGGGGTCCTGGGTAGGCGAGGCATTATCGACCACTATCACCTCCACGCGGGGGTAGGTGAGGTGCCGCAACGACGCCAGCATCTCGCAGGTCACGACCGGCTGGTCGTAGTTAATAGAAATAATGGTAACCAGGGGGAGCATAAGGAAAAGATAGATAAACAGTTGCTAGGCAAAGCGCGGCTCGCTAGGCGAGCACGGGCAGCGGCATCGCCCTCCCGGGCAAAGGTGCTGGTAGTGGAGCAGCCCCTGCCAGCCCTGCGGCTGGGCTAGCCCCTAGGGCCTCCTTATCGAGAGATGGGCCCAGGAACACGAAAGCCCAACCGAAGTAGACTATCATAGCCGAGGGCATCTGGTTGATGACTTCATTGCCGTAGCTACCCATCAGGATGCCGGTGTAGCCGCAGGTGAGGGCCAGCAGCTTTTGGCGCAGTCGGGGGTTGCGTGTTTTCCAGATAATGCCCGCACTCTTGCCCAGGATATAGAGCATCATACCGAACCAAATGAGGAAGCCCACTAGGCCGTACATGGCCCACACCTTCACGAAGTAGCTGTCGGGGGCAACGGTCGAGAGGTACTTGTCGGCGTTGTACTTCTCGCCCCACATGCCAATTACGCCCACGCCGCCGCCGAAGGGGCGCGGCCCTAGGTACTCGCGCAGCTTGGCCTGGTTGCGCAGGCGCACCTGCAGTGAGGGGTCGTTGGGGTCGAGGGAGGTACGCATGCGGGCCACGCTGGGGTTGTCGTTGCCGATGGTGGTGTACTTGAGCCCCCCAAAGGCCCCGGCTGCCAGGGCGCTGCCCAGAATCAGTACTTTCACCTGCTTGCTGAGCACCAGGTACATGAAGACACCGGCAATGAGCACGAACATGGCCCCGCGGGTGCCTGAAATCAGCATGCCTTCCAGGTTGAGCGCCGATGCTAGGCCGAATGCCACCCGCTTCCACCACGCAAAAGGCCCCAGCGCCAGCACCAGGCATAGCACGGCGATGTGGGCCTGCGACGCCCCAAACTGGGCCGCTTCGCTGTAGTAGGAAAACACCCGCAGCACGCCAAATAAAATATGCGTTTTGGCGGCGCCCATATCCAGCCAGAGCTGTTCAGCTGCATCGGGCCCGAAGGTTTTCTGCTTGAGGCCGTAGAGCGAGCCCGCCACCGAGAAGAAGATAACCAGTGTGAGAAACAGCTTCAAGTCCTGAGCGCGGTAAAAGAGCAGCATCACCAGCGGCACGCTCAGCGCCCAGTAGAAGGTGGTGCCCCGCATTTCGTAGTACCAGCCCACCACGCTGGCTCCGGCCGGGTTGCCGATTTCCAACAGGGTGATGATGAACCAGGCCAGTCCCAGCTTACACAGGTCGTTATTAATGCGCGACCACTGCACTACCTGGCGCGAGCGGTGAAAAACCACTGCCAGCCACAACAGAATAAGCAGCCCATCCATGCCAAGCCCAAACGGCGCTCCCTTGAGGTGGCGGTTGATGGTCATTACCAAAAAGCAGTAGACGATGAACGCCACTACCCCCACCCGCGGGTACTGAAACAGCACGTACAAACTCAGGGCCACCACGGGCAAGCCCACCAGCATGCCGCCCAGTGCCACGCCCAGGCGGCTGCCCACCAGCCCTGTCACCAGGGCCAGCACCGCCGCGGCCGGCAGCACCAGCTGGCGACCCAAGGCAGGGCTGAGGGTAAAGGGTAGGCGGCAGTTCATGGCGAGCAAGGAAAAACGAGGGGCAGGCAGCTAGCAGTACGGGCTAATTATTTAAGATTTTCTGGCGGAATGACGAGGGCCTTACTATCGTGATGCGCCACCCCGTAGAGCACGGCCTCCACCGGAGCGGGGGTGGTCGTGCGCAGCTCGGCCAGGGCTTGCACGTCGGTGGGCTGCCACACGCGGCTGGCCTTGAGCACCAGCAGCACCTGGTGAAGCTGCGACAGCAGCGCCACCGGATAGGTGGCTTCGAGCAGCGCCGGAAACTCGACGATGACGAGCCCTACCCCGACCACGTGGTGGGGCTCTAGGAACTGCGCCAGGCTCCAGCGGTGCAGGGTGGCCAGCTCAGGGTTGTAGTAGTGGGTGGGCGCAGTGGGGTCGGCGGGTGTGCCTTCGGGGCAGAGGGCCAGGGTAGGTAGCCCGATTGCCTGGCAGCGGCGGGCCAGTGCCTGGGCCACGCTGGTTTTGCCCTCGCCCCGCAGGGGGCTTAGCACGCCCACTACGAAGGGCGCGGCCAGGCCCGCAGCGCTCACGCGGCGCAGCACCTGGCGGGCCAGGTGCTCGGTAGCCGCCTGCTCGTAGGCTAAGTCCTGGGCGGATGCGGGCTTGGGCGTTTTGGTACGCTTGACGAGAGGGATGGCCATGCGCGGCGGCAACAGGCCCAGTACTGGTAGGCCGGTTTGGGCTTGCGCTGTGCTAGGCATCCGCAACGACTTGTCGAGCAGGCCCATCCCCAGCAGCGTTGCCGCCACGAAGAAGAAGCCCCCAAAGGCCCCCCCGGCCACCGCGACTAGGCGCTTGCCGCCCTTGGCCTGCGCGGGCAAAAACGGCGGCGCCACGATTTTCAGGTCAGTAGTCAACTCGTTGTTTTGCTGCGAAGCCTTGGCCTCATTGAACCGGGTGAGCAGGTCGAAGTAGGTTTTTTGGCTCAGTTCGATTTCCCGCTCAATGCGCTTGAGCATGGCCCCCAGGGGAGCCATCTTGTGGTATTCTTCCATGAACTCTACTTTGCGTTTGGCCATCACGTCCAGCTTGGCGTCGTTAGCCGTCACCTCCAGCATATTACGCACCCACTCGTCGAGCAGGCCTTTGCTCGGAATGCCTTCCACGGAGTTAAGTTGGGCGTAGTGGTCGTCGAGGGTCGTGCGTATGCGCTGCGCCGTTTCATTGGCTTGGTCACGCAAGGGCTGCACCGGCTGGCTAGCCTCCTCATGTTGGCTGGCAAATAGCTCACGGTTAGCTATTTCTGCCTGAAGAAGCTCCAGCTTATGGCGCAGTTGCAGTAGCTCCCCGCTGCTGGGCAGAGCGGTACCCCGGCGTTCTAGCTTCTTCTCTACAGCAGCCAGTTCGTTGGCCGCGGCCGCGCGCTGCATCTCAATCTTGTTGATGTCGGAGTAGAGGTACTCCCGCTCGCCAGCGATGTACTTGGTCTGCTCGTAGTAGTTGATAATATTATTGTCGCGGTTGAAAGTCAAAAACTTATCTTCCGCTCGGTTGAGGTTAGCTAGCGCCTTGGCCGTCTCGCCCTCGTAGTAGTGAATAACGGTGGCGGTCTGGCCCATGCGCAGGCTGCGGTAGCCCGCCAAAAAGGCTTCGGTGGTAAGCACTAGCGTGGCCCGGCAGATGGCAGCGTCATCAGCCTCCAGATCCAGCTTGATGAGGTCGCTGCTGTTGAGGCGGGTAGCGTTCACCTTCCCCAAGGCCTCTACCGAGTACACAGCGTCATGTGAGTTCAGCAGGTGGTACAGCTCGTTGGTATCGTTGGCGCTGGTGTAAGCTATCACCTTATGGCGGGTGTCGGCTAGTGTCGGCCCCCGCAGCTGTTGGCGAAGCTGGGCAGGCAGCAGGCCCTGCAAGCGGGCAAACGATGCCCAGCTCAGCTGAGTAGGGTCGGCCTGCGTAAGCTGGAGGTGGGCAGCCAGCAGGTAGCAGGCCGCGGTCTCGCGGGTTTCACGCGATTTAATGAGCGAGAGCAAGTTGTCAAAGGCGTTGCTAGTGCGGAAGTAGTCACTTTCCGAACTGCCGGTGAGCGAGTAGCCCGATGCAATGCCAGTGTAAATAGTAGTTTCGGAAGCATAGGACTTCTTCTCGTGGCGGGTGGCGTAAAACATCGCGCTCCCCAGTACCAGTGGCACCAGCAGCAGGAGCTTCCACTGCCGCAGCAGAATGCGCAGGATATCGGCAGGGCTCATTTAGTGGGGGTAGCGGTGGTAGCGGTAGTCGGGGCCAGGAGTTCGGCCAGTGAGCAACCCAGCAGCTCTTCCAAGGTCATGAAGGCCGTAGTGTAGCTGCTGATCGCCGTGGCTTGGTCCGACATGGCATTGATATAAGTGGAGTTCAGCTGCGACAGGATGCTGAGTTCCAAATCGCCAGCTTTAAATTGTCTTTCGGCTAGCTGATAGTTTAGCTGAGCTGTGAGGTAGGCTTGCTGGCGATAGCCCATTATTTTGTAGTCGAGGCGCACGGTTTCGTAGAGGTCGAGCACTTGCTGGCGCAGCAGCGCCTCGCGGGCCTGGGCTATCTGCTCGGTCTTGTGCACTAGGAGCTTTTGCCGGGTCAGCAAGTTGCCGCGACTGGCTAGGCGGTCGAGTGACAGGTTCAGGCCCAAGCCCGTGGAGTAGCGGGTTTGCGAAGTGCTCGTGCCGCTACCCGTGCCCACCACGGCCTGGTCAGCCACCGTGACGGTGGCAATATTGCCGTAGCCGACGCTGTTAATTACCTGCACGGCCCCCAGAATGCTCTTACGCGCTATTTTTAGGTCTTGGGTGGCAACGTCCTGGTCGGTTTTCAGCACGGCCAAATCGTAGGAGTGCGCCACGGCCGCGGTCACTAGCCGCGGCCGTGTCACCTCCGGCGCTCCAAAAAACGTGGCTTGCCACGCTGGCACCGGGGTCGCCGCAGCCGCGCCACTGGGGCTGGCCCCGGGCAGCGCCTGACCAGCTCCCCGTAGCGCCCAGCCCAGTAACAAGCAGATTCCGAGGCGGCGCATCAGACGTTTTCTTTCTGAAACAGCGCCGGAATGGTTCGGAGGATGATTTCGAGGTCCTTGCGCAGCGAGTAGTGCTGCGCGTACTCGTTGTCGAGAGCCTTGCGCTCATCTTCCGACATGTCACCGCCCTTGCCGCGCTTCATCACCTGCCATAGGCCCGTGATGCCGGCCGGGGCTACAAAGCGGCCCATGTGCTGGTCGGTCATGAGCTTTTCGGCCTCGTAGAGGGGTAGGGGGCGGTTGCCCACGATGCTCATGTCGCCGCGCAGCACGTTCCAGAGCTGGGGCAGTTCGTCGATGCTGGTATTACGGATGATATGGCCGACGCGGGTAATGCGCGGGTCGTTCGCAATTTTTACGAAGGCGGCCTCGCCCTGCGCCTTCTTGTCTAGCCAGTACTGGCGCTCACAAATCAGCTCGCCCGCGGCCCCAAACAGCTGGTTTTGGCAGCGCGCCTGTCCCGCCGCCACGCAGTCCTGGCAAAGCCCATTGGCAGCCAACAGCGCCGCCGGGGCGGCCTCCTTGGCGTATTGGTTCAGGTTTTTCATGCCAGCCAGCAGCTTGTCGGCGTCGGGCCGCATCGAGCGAAACTTCCAGAATTTAAACACCTTATAGCCCGTACCTACCCGGTAGGAATAGTAAAATACGGGACCCTTCGACTCTAGCCCCACTAGAATAGCTACCAGCAGCAGCAGCGGCGAAAGCATGACCAGTGCTACAGTCGCGCACACGATATCGAAGAGGCGCTTGGCTGGCGAGCGGCGGAAGGCGTAGGGGCTAGCCACGGCTGCCGCGGACTGGGCCGGCAAGTAAAGTCGCGCGAGGAGTTCTTGGTGGTCGAGGTGTGCGGGCAGCACATCAGCTACGCCCAGTAGCAGGGCGTGCGTCGTGGGAGTCAGCTCGTCAGTAGCCAACCAGTAGATTGGGCAGGCTAGGTGCAAGTCTTGCTTGAGCACTCGCAGCAGATCCAAGCCCAAGCGTGAGGTTAGGGGAGCCGCATTCAGCACAGCATCTAAGCCAAGGCCTAGTTGCTGGCACAGGGCTACCATGCGGGCGGCGCTATCTACGTGCAATACTGTGAGGTCCTCGGCGTACTGCTGCTGGAATTGGGCAGCGCGAGCAGCGTCGGGCGAGAGGTAAATGACAGTTTTCTTCGACTGCATGGCACTTAGATGCTTATTTTTCGCAACATATTTTGCAGACGCAACTCCAGCTCTTCGGGGTTGAAGGGCTTCACCATGTAATCGTCGGCGCCGTCGCGCAGGCACTGAATTTTGGTGCTGCTTTCTTCCTTCGCCGAAAGCATTAGTAAAGGCACATTGCGATGCAGCAGGCTAGATCGTAGCTGCTTGATGAAAACAGGGCCATTCATCATCGGCATTTCGTAGTCAGCCACTATAACGTCGGCGTTGTTGCCAGAATCGAGCCAGCGGATGGCCTCCAGGCCGTTTGGCTGAGCTATTACATGGTAGTCATGCTGAAAATAGCGCGCCAGAATAAGCTGGATAGTAGGCTCATCATCAACGACTAATAAGGTTTTTTTCATAATAAAAGTTGGGTTGCAGATAGGAGGGGCAGGCAAAGATGATTTTTAGATTTTACTGGTCTGGCTACTTCAGCTCCAGCCGCAGCTTCGCTAGCTGGCCAGTCGGCCGTGGCAATTAGTGAGGTACTTGTTGGAGATAGTGGCGCTCCACTTGGCGGGTCATTTCTTCGACTGTGAAGCCGGCCCGGATAGCCTGATAAGCGAGTGCACCTAGCCGACGGCGCAGCGCCTGGTCGGCCGCTAACTGCTGAATAGCGGCCGCTAACCGTGCGGGGGCCTGTGGGGGTACCAGCAGGCCACTTACCCCAGGGGTAATTACTTCGCGGTTTGCTGCCAGATCACTGGCCACCACGGCCTTACCCATTGCCATCGCTTCGAGCACCCCAATAGGTAAACCTTCCCACAGCGAAGGCAGGCAGTAGATATCGATGGCCTGCAACACGGCCGGCACGTCTTGGCGAAAATCGGTGAAGACGACCCTAGACTCTATGCGCAGCTCGCGGGCCAACTGCTGCGCTTGGACTTTAAGGTCGCCGTTGCCCACCAGCAAAAACTTGACATTTAGGGTTTGCGGCAGCGCGGCTACGGCCCGCAGCAGCGTAAAAGGGTCTTTCTGCGCCGTGATGCGGGCGATGTAGCCAACAAGTAGCACGTCGGGCGCAATGCCTAGCTCGGCCCGCACATCATGGCTTGGCTGGCTAGGGTCGAAGCGCTGCAGGTTAATGCCATTCTTGATGACTACGCTCCGGGCCATCGCGCTGAATTCACGGCCGTCGCGCTGGTTGCTTTCCGACACGCAAATGGTGAGGTCGGCCTGCGCCATCAGCAGCTTTTCGGTGACTTGGTAGGCTCGTCGCAGCAGCGGTGCCTGGTCAGTATGAAACGACCAGCCGTGCACCGTATAAATGATAGGTACTCTTAGCCGCCGGGCCGCCCAGTAAGTATTAGAGTGCGCGCGCGTGCCATGGGCGTGCACCAGATCTATCTTTTCACGCTGCAATAGTTGGCGCACCTGCCCCCACTTCCTCACGTCGAAGGGCCGCTCGGTTTCGATGACGTGAGTCTGCACGCCCATTGTCGCCAGCCGGTCAATCATCGGCCCCGGCGTAAACGAGAGCACCATGGGCTCAAATCGATTTTTGTCCAGGGCCTGCACCAAGTCTAAGACATGGGTTTCGCCCCCACCAATTTGACCCTGGCGGATGGTTTCCAGCACTCTTATTTTGCGCACCACAATAATTATAACAGTAAAAATATTTAAATCAATAGGTTGTATGCTCAGTGTGTTGTGGCAAGTTGGCAGAGAGGCATAAGCGGCTCCACTACAGGCGGGTACTCGGGCAGGTGCATGGCAGCGTAGAGCTTGGCCACACTGGCTGTCCACGTGTGGCTTTGAGCGAACGCCACGCCTCGGGCGGCACGCGCCGCATCGGGGTGCGTCAGTGCGTGAGCGAGTTGAGACAACCACTCGACCGGCGTACTAGCCAGGTAAGTATACTCAGCAAATAGGTCCATGGCGCGGGTGCGGGTGGCCACCACGGGGCGGCCCATGGCCAGGTACTCATCAATTTTAAGGGGATAGTTGCCCTGGGTTACTACATTGATTACCTGGGGATTGATACATACGTCGAAGTGCTGCACATAAGCCGGTAGCTGCGCGGGAACTTTATTGCCCAGAAAATGCACATTGGGCAAAGCATGCAGGGGACTTTGTCTAAAGTCTTCATCTTCGGGGCCCACTAGCACTAACTGGTAGTCGGGTCGCGCACGCGCCAAGCTCACCAGTAGCTCCAAATCGAGGCGCACACTGGTTAGAAAGCCCGTATACCCCAGGCGTGGCTGCGGCACGGCGGCTAGGTCGGCAGGCACCTCGTGCGCAGTATCAGCTCGGTATAAGCTCAGTACGCAGCCCTGGCCAATGTCATAGCTCTGCGGGTTGTGAGACCGGGCATAGTCGGTGAGGTAGGCCGAATTGGCTGCCACTACGTCGGCCTGTTGCAATAGCTGGACTTCGGCCGCGGGGCCGTGGCGCCGGAAGTAGGGCACCGCACTCATAAAGTCGCGGAGGTAGTAGATAAATTGGCGGGGTTGTAATAGTGCTTTTAGCGCGGTGCCCTGGTAGATCAGACCGTCTTGCAACAAGTAAAAGTCAGTAAAGCCCAATGCGGAAGCTGCTGCTTGAATTTTGCGGGACAACAGTTTGGCATTTACTGCATTAACCGCTTGAAACAATCTTGTAGAGGGCAGCCAGTTAGTAGGAAGTGCCAGGCAATCCGGCGTTAGCACCCAGATATTTGACTCAACTTGCACCAGGCTTTCTACCTGGCCCAATAATATTTGCCGGCGTTGGCGTACTGCTGGCCGCCTAAAGCCGGTCAGTAGTGTGTGCAGGTTAAGCGGAACGTGCACGTAAAGCACGCGATTATAACGGGCAAACTCCCGGGCTAGGTTGCGGGCATTCGTGCCCAACTGAAGGTCCCAGTCCTGCTGGCAAAACATGATGATGTCCTGATGCTCCATGACCTAGGCGGCGCGGCTCAACTCATCCCGAAAAATGAGTACTATAGCGTTGGCTGTACTGGTGATAATTTCAAGTGTTGTCTTTAACTCTTGCTTTTCGCGCTGCTGCTTAGCACTAGTTTCCAACTCCTTTAACAGGCTAGTACTGGGCTCAATGCGCAGCGTGCCAAACGTGGCCTTTAAGCTGTGGGCTAGCCCGGCAGTAGATTCCCACTGTTCTTCTTCTACGGTTGTCGCCAGTTGCATCAGTTGTTTAGGCACATATTCCACAAACATTCGCTGCATCTCCCGCACGAAGCAGGCGTCTTGGGCAAGTCTACCCAGGCCCGAAAAATCATAGAGCACTGGGGCTGAAGAAATAGCAACCTGGTAAAGGTCGCGTGAAGGCTCATTCATCGTATATTTATAATCAGAATACCGCACAAATATAAGCAAAAAACTCCTGTCTTGCCCTACTAACATACTGTATCTTTAGAAGATGTGGAAAAATAGTTATCCTTCCCCAGGATCTTTTATGGCAAAAAAATACAATTATATGGTGGAGAGATACCAACAAGACTATGAGTCAGTTTTTGCTGCCTTGTTTGTAGCACTAAATTTTGAGATTATACCCTGCCTGGACTTTAAAGTAGTACTCGACAGCTAACGGATAAGGCAGGCTGAACCGTCGTGTCTTACAAACTTTCTAACTATAATAATGGAGAATATATATCTCATAGTAATGGCGGGCGGCATTGGTAGCCGCTTCTGGCCCTTCAGCCGGACGCAATATCCCAAGCAGTTTCACGATG
>CAZERY010000041.1:0-20705 GCA_964514915.1 uncultured Hymenobacter sp. | reverse complement strand
CCTCGAAGACCGCCTGCTCTCGCGCTTCAAGTGGGGCCTCACCGCCGACGTGCAGAGCCCGGACTTCGAAACGCGCATCGCCATCATCCAGAACAAGGCCCAGCAGGACGGTATGGAAATCGCCCCGCAGGTGGTTGAATACCTCGCACACTCGGTACCCACCAACGTGCGCGAGCTCGAAGGCGTGCTCACCACCCTGCTGGCCCAAAGTGTGCTAACGCGCCGCGACATCGACCTAGAGATGGCCAAAGGCGCTCTGCGCCACATCATCGAAGAGGTAGAGGCCGAAGTAAACGTGGACTTCATCCAAAAGACGGTAGCCGACTACTTTAGCATTCCGGTGGCTTTGCTAAAGGAAAAAACTCGCAAGAAAGAAGTGGTTACAGCCCGGCAGGTGGCCATGTATTTTACCAAAGAGCACACCACGCACTCGCTCAAAACTATCGGTTACCACTTCGGCGGCCGCGACCACGCCACGGTTATCCACTCGGTGCAAACGGTGTCGGATTTGATTGACTCCGACAAGAAATTCAAGGAGCAAATAAGCGAGCTGCGCAAGAAATTTGTGCAGAAATAAAAGAGGCCCGATTCGTAAATCGGGCCTCTTTCTATTTACAAAATCTCTTTTGGGTAGCAGATGTAGTGCTTTTGCACCTTCTGGCTCAAGGCCCGGATATTGGGCAAATCCGACGCCTCAGTCACGTTTACGACCTTGCCGAGCTTGGTAAGAATGTCGATGGTTTCGTGGCTGTTGGGGTCGTAAGCGGTGTTGCTGAGCTTGCCGGTTATCATCAACTGCCGGGCATCGTCTAGCGGCAGCTGAAAGGTTTCGGCAATTAGCTCCACGATACCAAGCTGAAAATCTTCGTCATAGGGCTCGGGGCGAATGACGATTTTGAACAGCTGCCGGTTGAGGAGACACTGCGCCAAGAAGCTGAGTACCTTGTCCTCATGGTTAACCCAGGTCTTGATGGCGCCCCAGATATCAATGTCATCGAGCTGCACGAAGCGGTTGAGAATGTCCGAATCCTCCTGAAACTCGGCCAGCGTCACGGCGCGACCTAGGAAATAGGTGAGGCAGCTGCTGCCAGGCACAGGCACGCCGGCGCGCGCTAGGTCGCGGGCGCGCTGCATGACACGGATAACCATTTGCTCGGCGCTCGTAACGGCCTTGTGCAGGTATACTTGCCAGTACATCAGGCGGCGGCTTACCAAGAAGTTTTCGACCGAGTACACGGCTTTTTCTTCCAGCACCAGGCGCTCGTTCACCACTTGCAGCATCTTGATGAGGCGGTCGGCACCCGGCCGGCCTTCCTCTACGCCGGTGTAAAACGAGTCGCGGTTGAGGTAGTCGAGCCGGTCCATGTCGAGCTGCGAACTCACGAGCTGATGGAAGAACTCGCGCCCGTAGCTACCCTGAAACATCTCCATCGCCAGCGTTAGCCGACCTGGAAACTGCTCATTGAGTCGCTCCATCAAATAAAGCGATAGCTGCTCGTGCGGCACGTCTTGAAAAATCGACGTTTCTAGCGCGTGCGACAGCGGGCCGTGGCCAATGTCGTGTAGCAGAATGGCCACCTGGGCCGCTTCGCCCTCGGCCGCCGAGATTTTGACACCCTTGTCCTTGAGTGTGCGCAGAGCCAATTGCATGAGGTGCATGGCACCTAGGGCGTGGTGAAAGCGCGTGTGCAAGGCCCCAGGGTACACGAAGTTAGTAAGCCCCAACTGCTGGATGCGCCGCAGCCGCTGGAAGTACGGGTGCTCAATCAAGTCAAACAACAGCTCCGTGGGTACGGTTACAAAGCCGTACACGGGGTCGTTAAATATCTTCTTCTTGTTCATGTTAATAAGGCCAAGCTTCAGCTTAGCCGAGCTGCCTGCCGGTGGGCAAGGGCGTTGGCCGACGAGTGTAGCCCGTTGGCCGACTAAGTGGTCCTTGTAAGAACCTAAACGTGAGTTTTCCGGTAAAGCTACGGCGAGCTTACCATCCGGGATACTACTAGTGCGGTTCCGGCCGTTAGCTTCGCTACCAATACCAAATTTCAATTCCCAATGCGCGCCGCCTGCGTAGCGCGCTACTGCTTATGCAACGATACTCCATTCTCTGGGCCGACGACGAAATTGACTTACTCAAGCCACACATCCTGTTTCTCAAGGAGAAAGGCTACGACGTAACCCCTGTTAACTCCGGGGCCGACGCCTTGGAAGAGGTGCAGGAAAATACCTACGACCTGGTTTTTCTGGATGAAAACATGCCCGGCCTTACCGGCCTCGAAACGCTAACCGAAATCAAGGTGGTGCGCCCTACGGTGCCCGTTGTGATGATAACGAAGAGTGAGGAAGAGCATATTATGGAGGGCGCTATTGGGGCCAAAATTGCCGATTACCTCATTAAGCCCGTCAATCCGAACCAGATTCTGCTATCGGTAAAGAAAGTGCTGGACAACAAACGCTTGGTAACCGAAGCTACTAACTCGGGCTATCAGCGTGATTTCCGCCAGCTGGGAATGCAGCTTTCTGACCGTCTCTCGCCTTCCGAGTGGGTTGACGTGTATAAAAAGCTTGTGTACTGGGAGCTGGAAATCAATGAAACCGAGGGCAAGAGCATGGCCGAGGTTTTCAATATGCAAAAGGACGAGGCCAACACCTACTTTGGCCGCTTCATTATCGAGAACTACGAGGACTGGGTGAACGGCCGCGACAAAGACGCGCCGCTCATGTCGCACCAGTTGTTCAAGGAAAAAGTGTTTCCGCTGATGAAGCAGACCGGCGACACGCCGGTGTACTTCGTGCTCATCGACAACCTGCGCTACGACCAGTGGAAGGTGCTCGAACCCATTATTGCCGAGCTGTTTACGGTCGATTCGGAAGAGCTGTACTACAGCATCTTGCCGACCACGACAGCCTACGCCCGCAACGCCATCTTTGCGGGGATGATGCCCGGCGAGATTCAGAAGAAATACCCCAACCTGTGGGTGTGGGACGAGGACGAGGAAGGCAAGAACCTGCACGAAGCCGAGTTCATGGAAATCAACTTCCAGCGCAACAACCAGAAGGCCAAGCACAGCTACCACAAGGTAACCAACTTGCAGGCCGGCAAGGACTTGCTAAGCAAGATGAGCAACCTGCACAACAATTACAAGCTCAACGTCATCGTCTACAACTTTGTGGACATGCTCTCGCACGCTCGTACCGACATGGCGATGATCCGCGAGCTAGCCGCCGACGAAAGCGCCTACCGCAGCCTCACGCGCTCGTGGTTTTTGCACTCGCCGCTCTACGAGATGTTGCAAACCATTGCCGAGAAAAAGGGTAAGCTCATCATCACCACCGACCACGGCACCATCCGCGTGAAGCGCCCGTATAAGATTGTGGGCGACCGCAATACGAACACCAACCTGCGCTATAAGCATGGCCGTAACCTGGGCTTCGATGAGAGCCGTGACATTTACGTGGTGCGCAAGCCGGAGAGCATTTTCCTGCCCCGCGAAAACGTGAGCACGGCCTATGTCTTCACGCTCGGCGATTATTTCTTCGCCTACCCCAACAACTACAATTACTACGTGAACTACTATAAGGACACGTTTCAGCACGGCGGCGTGTCGCTGGAGGAGTGCATTATTCCCTATATTACGCTGACTGCCAAAGGATAAGCGCAAGGTTTCGCAAAATAAAAAGAGGTTTCGCTAGGTCGAAGAACAACTCGTTCTGACACCTAGCGAAACCTCTTTTTATTTTGCGAAACCTTGCGCTTAGGTTTTCTGCTTTTTCTTCTTGGCCGCCGGAAACAGCACGTTGTTCAGAATCAGGCGGTAACCGGGTGAGTTGGGGTGCAGCGATAAATCGGTTGGTTCTTCGCCTACCAGGTGCTGGTAGTCCTCGGGGTCGTGGCCACCGTAGAAAGTCCAGGTGCCTTTGCCAAGGGTGCCGTGCATGTAGCGCACCTCGCCGTCCTGCTTGGTTTCGCCCATGATGATGACATCGGGCTTAATGAGGCTTTTGCGGAAGGCCGTCGTCTGGCCCATAAAGCCGTGGATGGTTTTCTCGTGGTCCTGGGTGAGCATCGTCGGCACCGGGTCGTACTTGGCCGAGAAGGTAAAGAGCTGGAAATAATCGTTTTGTTCGTACAAGCCGCGCTCCTGCGGTTGCATGTCGATGTTGGAATACTCGTACTCCAGCGGGTTGGGGCGCAGCTGAAAGTTTTGGAAGGCCAGCGTACGGTTGAAGTTAAGCTTGCTCTGGGCGTTGGGGTCGGCTGGGTCGCCGTCGTACATCTCCGCCACCATATCGATGCCCAAGCCGGCCAGCGCGATATCGTAGCTGTCGGTAGCTGAGCACATGGCAAACATGAACCCACCACCCGCAATGAATTCCTGCATTTTCACAGTTTCGGCGGCTTTCATCTCGCTTACTTTCCGGAAGCCGTTGCGCTTGGCGGCGGCTTCGGCGTCGCGCTGCTGCTGCTGGTACCAGGGCGCATAGCGGTAAGTCGCAAAAAACTTCCCGTATTCGCCCGTGAAGTCTTCGTGGTGCAGGTGCAGCCAGTCGTACTTGGGCAGCACCATCGTCACGGCATCGTCCCAGGGCTGCTTGCCCTTGGGCGTGTACACCGCGATTTTGGGGACTTTTTCCAGCTTCATCACGTCCATGTTGGCGTTGGGGTCGGCTATCTGCTGCAAGATGACGGTGTACTGCGCCTCCGAGATGGTTTGGAAGGTAATGCCGCGCACGTTTAGCTCATTTTCGAGGGCCGGCTGGGCATCGCAGGCAAAGGAGCCGCCGCGGTAGTTGAGCAGCCAATCGATCTCTATCTGTTTGCTCAACGCCCAGTAGCACAGACCATAAGCCTTGAGGTGCTCCTTCTGGGTATTATCCATCGGAATGAAAATATGGTTGGCGCGGGCCGCTAGGGCAGGGGCCAGCAACACCAAGAGTAAGGCGAAGCGCTTCAGAAACATACTTTTGAGGCCAGGTAGTGGTAACTAGCAATCCTAACGGGCCCGCTGCAACCGTAGTTCAAGGTACGGGGCCGGCGCCGAACTTTGCCCGGCCGGCAAGCCCAGCGCCGCTGTGCCTGCCGAATCGGCCCCATTTGCGACAAGCTATGATCTTATGAGTTTTCTCGAAAACATCCGCGAAGCCCTGCGCTCCATCTCCGGCAATTTGCTGCGCACCATCCTCACGGCCCTCATCGTGAGCATCGGGCTCATGGCGCTGGTGGGTATTCTCACGGCCATCGACGCCATGCGCAGCTCTATCGGCGACACCTTCGCCAGCCTCGGGGCCAACGCGTTTGAGATTAAAGCCAAGGGCTACGGCAACCGCTACCGGCGCGGCGGCGTGCAGGGCAAGCAGTACCCGGCGCTGTCGTACCTGCAAGCCAGCCTGTACAAAAAAGAGCTTACGCGCCGCGAAGCATCGGCCGTAGTGGGGGTGTCGGCCCAGATATCGGGAGCTACCGAGGTGAAGGCCGGCAGCCTCAAAACCAATCCCAACATGCAAGTGGTCGCCGGCGACGAAAACTACCTGCGCATCCAGAGCTACGCGCTTACTCAGGGCCGCACGTTCTCCTCGGCCGAGCTCCAGAACGGGGCCAAAACTGCCATCATTGGCCAGGAAATGAAGGATAAGCTATTCCCGAACCAAAGCCCCATCGGCCAGTACGTGTACGCGCTTGGGCAGCGCTTCCAGGTGGTAGGCTTGCTCGAAAAAAGCGGCAGCACCATGGGCGGTGGCGGGGCCGACCGCATGATGCTCGTGCCCCTCGAAACCGGCAACCAGCTGCCGCGCACCGGCGCGCTCACCTACGATGTAAAAACCGCTACCACCAACGCCGGTAGCCTCGCTTTCATGCAAAGCCAGGCCACCGGCGTGATGCGCGCCGTACGCCACGACCGCCTGGGCCAGGAAGATTCCTTCGACCTTGAAAGCCCCGACTCGCTCACCAGCTCGCTCGATGACCTTACCGGCAAAGTGCAAGCGGGCGGCGGCCTGGTCGCCTTTATCACGCTGCTAGGGGCCAGCATCGCGCTGATGAACATCATGCTGGTTTCGGTAACCGAGCGCACCCGCGAAATCGGCATTCGCAAGGCGCTGGGCGCTACTTCGCAGCAAGTGCGGCTCCAGTTCCTGCTCGAAGCCATTGTCATTTGTGTGCTGGGCGGCTCGTTCGGCATCCTGCTCGGCATTGGGATGGGCAATGGCGTGGCGGTGCTGGCTGGTAGCAAGTCGTTTGTAGTGCCCTGGCTGTGGGTCGGCGTGGGGCTGACTATCTGCGTCACGGTAGGGCTACTGGCCGGCTCCTACCCGGCGGGTAAAGCCGCCGCGCTCGACCCCATCGAAAGCCTGCGCTACGAGTAGCCGGCTGCCGATAATACCTATATAATTAGGAAGTAGGAATAAGAATGCGCAGCCCCGGCCACGATAAAGTGGCTGGGGCTTCTACATTTGCACAACTTTCCATTTGTGCAAATGCCTGCTCCCATTTCCATCGGCCAACGCTTTACCCAACTTATTCAGCACCTTGGGCTGAGTAAAAACGCCTTTGCGCAGTCGCTGGACAAGACGGCTACGGTAATCCAGCACTTGGTGGATGAGCGTAATAAACCGGGCTACGACCTGTTGTGCAAAGTATTTGAGACTTACCCAAATGTCTCGAAAGACTGGCTGTTGCTAGGCCAGGGCGCTATGATGAGCAGTCCGGCTGGCCTGCCTGCTACCGCCCCAGCGCCCGTGCTGCCGCCGCTCGTCCCAGCTATCGAACTAGCGCCTGCTGCCCCTGAGCTGGTTGCGCCCACGCCCGCGCCGGCTCCAACTCCAGCGCCGATTTCTACGGCACCAGCCCCCGTAGCCGCTTCGCCAGCTCCCTCACCCGTGCCAGCCGCCCCGGTGCCCGATGCCAATTACCTGACGGTGGTATTGCAGACGCAGCAGCTTCAGCACCAGTTGGCACTCGCCGAGCAGCGCAACCAGCACTTGCTAGAGCAGCAGCAGCTGATGCAGCAAATGGTGGCTCTGCTGCAACGGGCTATCTGAACCGCGGATTTATCGGATTTTTCGGATTGGGCGGATTTTGGTGTCGACTTCCTAAAAAGAAAGGGCGAAAGGCGGTCTACTAAGGCCGCCTTTCGCCTTTTCTTTTACTGGCGCGCAGTGCTATATAAAGAGCGGTCGTCACCAAAATCCGCCCAATCCGAAAAATCCGATAAATCCGCGGTTCAGACAAGCACGCCAACTTCCTCCGCTTCCATCAGGCCCAGTTCATTGACGTGCGTGAGGCGCAACGAGCGAGTCTCGCCCACCAGTAGTGGGTCGTATTTGGCGGCCACGCGGATGTAGTTGGGAGTGTAGCCCTCCACCCGGCCAGCGGTCACATCGTCTTCGAAGAGCACGGCGGTTTCGAAGCCGGCGTGCTGCTCGTAGAAAAAGCGCTTTTTCTTTTCCGACAGGCTGCGTAGCTGCGTGGTGCGCTCGGTGCGTACCCGCTCGGGCACGCGGCCGGGTAAGCTAGGAGCTAACGTATTAGCCCGCTCCGAATACGGAAAAACGTGCAGGTAGCTAATAGGAAGCTCATTCAGAAACTGGTAGGTTTCCAGAAAATCCGCCTCAGTTTCGCCCGGAAAGCCCACAATCACATCGACCCCAATGCCGGCGTGCGGCATCAGCTCCTTGATGTGGGCCACGCGCTCGGCATAGAGCGCCCGGCGGTAGCGACGCCGCATCGAACCCAGGATTTTATCCGAGCCGCTTTGCAGGGGCAGGTGGAAGTGCGGCATAAAGCGCCGCGAGGCTGCCACAGTCTGGATAATCTCGTCGGTGAGCAGGTTGGGTTCGCACGAGCTGATGCGGAACCGGTTAATGCCTGCTACCGCATCCAGGGCCTGCACGAGCTGCGTAAAGCTTTCGACGCGCTGGCGCTCGGGGCCCTGCAAGCCAAAGTCGCCGAGGTTGACGCCCGTGAGCACAATCTCGCGCACGCCCTGGCCGGCCAGCTTTTCTACCCGCTCAACTACCGAGGCAATGCTGCCCGAGCGGCTCGCGCCCCGTGCCAGCGGAATAGTGCAAAACGAGCAGGAGTAGTCGCAGCCGTCCTGCACCTTCAAAAACGTACGCGTGCGCTCGCCCAGCGACTGCGCTGGATGAAACTCGGTGGCTTCCGAAATGGGGGAAGCGAACACCCGACCCGGCGCCGGCTGGGCAGTTGGCTCGGGCAGTTCCAGTTCAGTTAGAATTTCGGCTAGCCGAAACTTTTCAGCCGCGCCCAGCACCGCGCCCACGCCGGGAATCTCGGCGATTTCCTGGGGCTTGAGCTGGGCGTAGCAGCCCACGATGGCCACAAAAGCGCGGGGGTTGTGCTTGAGGGCCTGCTGCACCACCCGGCGGCACTTGCGGTCGGCGTGGTCAGTGACGGAGCAGGTATTCACTACGTATACGTCGGCGCCCTGCTCAAACTCGACGCGGCGTACGCCGCGCTCCTCAAACTGCCGGCCAAGAGCCGACGTCTCGGAGAAGTTGAGCTTACAGCCCAGGGTATAAAAAGCAACGGTTTGAGGAGTCATCAGCTCGCAAAGTTACGACTGCCAACCCGTAGCGTGAGCGGTGCTAGCAAGGGCAAGCCCAGCTGATCTAGCAGCGGCGCAGTCAGCTTGCGGCTCAGAGAAATCTTGTTAAGGTCGAAATCGCGGCCGGGCTAAAGCCACGCTTAGCAAACCACGTCTCCTGGCTAAGGAGAAATAATAGCGGTTGCCATAGCGCTGGTGCTAGCCTCCAGCCAGCGCATTCCCCTACTTGCAAAATAGCCAGCAGCTCGGGATTGCTTCAGGCCCGCTCAATGCTGCCTAAACCGCACCGTTTTCGAACGAGTTGCTAATCAAAGAATTTTTAAGGCATTAGCTTTCAATTATTGGCGTTAGTCGGGTTTTTTGTTTCCTTTAGCCAGTAAACAGGCCCAAATGCGAGGGTGTTAAACGTAAAACGATCGTTTTCTACTTACTTTTGCCTTGAAATCGACACCCATCTTTTTATTTCATGGCAATCCTTCGCTTTAAAGCTCTCGAACTAGTGGACCAGCGCCAGGCGCTGATCGTAAAGCCTGAAAAGGCTCGGCGTTCCGACTCGTTTGGGCAAAACGTGTTCAACCTAGAAGCTATGCGGGCTAACATGCCCGGCGAGTATTTCAAGAAGCTACAGGGAGCCATTAAGCATGGCACCCCTGTCGAGCGCTCGGTAGCCGACGCTGTGGCCTCGGCCATGAAAACCTGGGCGATGGCTAAAGGGGCAACGCACTACACGCACTGGTTTCAGCCCCTGACTGGTGCTACTGCCGAAAAGCACGATTCGTTTTTCGACCTCAACTCGGATGGTCGGCCGATCGAAAACTTCAAAGGCTCGGCGCTGGTGCAGCAGGAGCCAGATGCCTCGTCATTCCCCAACGGTGGGATTCGCAACACCTTCGAGGCGCGCGGCTACACCGCTTGGGACCCTACTTCTCCTGCCTTCATTATCGAAACGGTCGGGGCTAAAACGCTGTGTATTCCCACTATTTTTGTAGCTTACACCGGTGAAGCGCTCGACTACAAAGCTCCGCTGCTCAAGTCATTGGCGGTGCTCGAAAAGGCTGCCGTGGATGTGTGCCAGTACTTCGACAAGGACGTGCAGCGCGTCAACACTACGCTCGGCATTGAGCAGGAATACTTCCTGGTTGACAAGGCGCTCTACGACGCCCGCCCCGACCTGGTAATGACCGGCCGCACCCTTTTTGGCCACGCGCCGGCCAAGGGGCAGCAGCTCGAAGACCACTATTTTGGTTCGATTCCGCCCCGCGTGCACGCCTTCATGCTTGAGTTTGAGGAGGAAGCCAATTCGCTCGGTATCCCGTTGCGTACCCGTCACAACGAGGTGGCTCCCAATCAGTTCGAGTGCGCTCCTACGTTTGAAGATGCTAACCTAGCCATCGACCACAACCAGCTGCTGATGGATGTGATGGACCGGGTGGGCCTGAAGCACAACTTCAAAGTGCTGCTGCACGAGAAGCCTTTCGCGGGCGTCAACGGCTCGGGCAAGCACAATAACTGGGCAATGAGCACCGACACTGGGGTAAACTTGCTCGCTCCGGGCCGCCGTCCCAAGGAAAATCTACAATTCCTGGCCTTCTTCATTACGACCGTGAAGGCCGTACACCGCTACGGTGACTTGCTGCGCGCCAGCATAGCCTCGGCTAGCAACGACCACCGCCTGGGTGCCAACGAAGCCCCGCCGGCCATCATGTCGGTATTTCTGGGCTCGATGCTCGACGGCGTGCTCGATGAGCTGGAGCGCACGGCCAAGCTACCGCTCGACAAAGGCGATAATATCTACCTCAAGCTAGGTATCGATAAGATTCCGGCTATTTTGCTCGATAACACGGACCGGAACCGGACGTCGCCGTTTGCCTTCACTGGCAACAAATTTGAGCTGCGCGCCGTAGGCTCGTCAGCCAACTGTTCTTCTGCCATGACAACGCTGAATGCTATTGTGGCTGACCAGTTGATCGACTTCAAAACTGAAGTGGATGCGCTCATCAACCAAGGCAAGAAAAAGGAGGTGGCCATTGTAGATGTGTTGCGCGAGTACGTGATCAGCTCGAAAAACATTCGCTTTGAAGGCAATGGCTACTCGGACGAGTGGAAGGACGAAGCCGCACGCCGCGGGCTGGCCAACGTGCCTACTACGCCGCAAGCCCTCGATGCACTCGTGCGCGACGATGCTGCCGAGCTATTCATGCGCCACGGTATTTTTTCGGAGGTAGAATTGCACGCCCGCCACGAAATCTTGCTGGACGAATACATTAAGAAGATTCAAATCGAGAGCCGGGTGCTCGGCGATCTAGCAGTTAACCACGTTATTCCCACGGCACTAGCTTATCAAACCAAGCTCGTGACGAACGTGCGGGGCCTGCGCGAGCTCGGCCTCGATGACGAAAATAGCCAAGTGACGGTAGAGATGATCAAGTCTATCTCGCGCTACGTTTCGACTATTAAAAGCACTGTTGATGAGATGATTGAGGCCCGTAAAGTGGCCAACCGCGTCGAGGATGCCCGCGAGCGGGCCGTGGCGTATTGCGACACAGTAAAGGAGAAATTTGCGGTTATTCGCCGCGCAGCCGACAAGCTCGAATTGCTTGTGGCTGATGAGGACTGGCCTTTGGTGAAGTACCGCGAGCTTTTGTTCCGGCACTAACCTGAGGGTTGGAGCCACGAACCAGCGCTGGGTGGGAATTCTCGCTGCGTTCGGGTTTGGAAAGGGTCGTGCCGGGTGGCGCGGCCTTTTTTTATGTTCTTACCAATAATGCCCGCTTCAACCTGGCTTCTTTTCAAAAAAGCGGATTTAGGCCAGCTAGGAGCCTGAGGAAATATGCCATGCAAAGCAACCCAACTAACCGGCTGCCCAGCTACGAGCTTCTGACAGCGACGTAAAATGCTGAAATTCGTAGGGTAAGCTCGGAATGGCACCCCGATACATACCGTCTATTGTGAGCCGGTTTAAGGTATTATCCGACTCTAGATGGGCAAAACGCACCACTCCCAAAGCGGCTAGCGGAGTTAATACGTGCAGGTGAGTCCATTCCAAGTCTTTGGGTCGAACGGCACCTAGGCGGCGGTCGTCGGCTACCCAACCCGTGACGTGGTGCTGCTGAGCTAGCCGCAGGGCTTCGGTAAGCGCCAGCCGAAAATCGTTGCTGCCAGCAAAGCCTAACCACTCAGTTTCGAGAACATTGCGCGCATCGGCATGTAAATGAATGAGTAAAAACGGGTAGGTGGCGAGGGTAGTAGTCATCTAGGTAAGAGAAGCGAAAATTATTGCTCATCGCGGTGTACCGTAGCCGGGCTGAAGGCCGGCACGCAGATCGACCAATACTCGCACTCAGTTTCAAATGGGTTGGAATATCGAACCCGGGCGCCGGCTTTAATGAGCAAGGACTCGCCAGCTTGTAATTCCACTAGCTCCCCATCTATCTCGAAGCGTTTACGGCCCCTGACTACAATAGTAATCTCATCAAAATCAGGTTGCTGGTGTGGCTCACTCCACTGCGGTGGAGCTACCATATGTGCCACGCTATATTGGATGTTTTGGGTGCTAGCCAATCCTATATGCTCTTCGATGAGTTTGCCATCGGTGGTAGGTACTCTAAAAGGGGCCGAATTACGGAAGTAGTTTTTTTCAGAAGCCATGCGAAACAAGGGATATTGCTAATGGAGGCGAGTAGGGCAGGGGCCCGCGGTGAAAGTGCGTAGCCCAGCTTTGCGTGCGACGCAAGGGTTAGAATAGGTCTGGCCATTGCAACCACATACCGGGGCATACGCCATTGTGCAGCTGCTGGTCGAATCAATGCGAGCCGGGTCGACGCAATCGGCAGTTGCTCCAGAATCCATTTTGGGCACTGTGCGTTGGCAACCGCTGGCGAACAAGAGAATGCTCACAAAAATGAAAAAAGAATGTTGCGCCATACTTGAGCCTAGACGCAGGAGGTACAAGCCGGGTTGTCACTGCTAAAAAGTTGGCACCAGGCTAGCCAGCTTGTAGTAAGAAATTGAGAAGGTTACTCAACCCCACAGCGCCTGGCCCGTATAGCTGCCAACCTTCGGCTGACGAGTTACCCTCGTCCGGCCCAACCAACTCACCTCTTCACCTTTTTTTACTTCTCATGGCTTACCGCGAAGAAGATAACAACGCTGGCAAAATCCTCCTCGCCGCACTAGCTGGTGCTAGCGCTGGCATTATCGCTGGCATTTTGCTAGCCCCTGATAAAGGTACTGCTACTCTCGAAAATTGGAAAGGCGCTGCTAAAGGCTACGGCAGCCAGCTCAGCGACCAGTTCAACAAATACAGTGCTGATTTGGAAAGCAAATTCAAAGGCCTGACCGATAAGATCGAAGGCTTAGCCGGTGGCCTGGATATTGCAGGTAGCTGGGATGAAATTAAAGGCAAGCTGAAGCAGCAATACGGCCAGTTGACTGACGAAGATCTGACCCTCGCGGATGGCAAAGTAGACGAGCTACTTGGCCGTTTGCAAGAGAAACTTGGCAAAAGCAAAGACGATATTACTAAGATTATCAGCGATTTGATTAGCAAAGGTAAAGATATCGTTGCTAAAGGGGCCGATGCCGCTAAAGACGCTGCTAACAAAGGCACTGATGCTGCCAAGGATGCCGTTAACAAAGGCGCTGATGCTGCTAAGGATGCTGCCAAATAAGGCTTTTTGTTCCTAGATACTTGTATGTAAACCCCGCGCCGTCAGGTGCGGGGTTTTTGCATTGGCACTAGCCACAATATCAATCCCATCTCTGTTTAGTAGTAGGGCATTTTGCTCTTTTTTACTTTTTATTCTGCTTGTTTATGCCGCCCAAAGACAATGGAAAAGTTATCGTTTCACTGCTAGCCGGTGCTACGGCAGGCATCGTAACAGGCTTGCTGCTAGCTCCCGAAACTGGCGAAGAAGCCCGCAAGGGTATTCGCGACTCAGCTACCCAATGGGGTGCGAACCTGAGCAAGCTCGTTCAGAGCATCTTGGGCAAGCTCCAAAATCAGCCCGGTAATCCCGCTGCGCCGCAAGGCGAAGACCGTAGCGAGGCTGATGCGCTCCTGCGCTCTATGCACCCAAATAAAAAGGGCTCTGTCGCTGAGCCTGGTGACCTTCCTGCCTGAAACATTTCATAAAAAAGGCCCGCTATCCTCTGGGTAGCGGGCCTTTTGAGTTGCTAGAGACGACGAAAGCCGAGTGCTAGCTTGTAGTTTCGGGGCGCATTTGCGGGAAGAATAATACTTCCTGGATAGAAGGCGAGTTCGTCATGATCATACTCAGGCGGTCGATGCCGATACCCAGGCCAGCCGTGGGCGGCATGCCGTATTCGAGCGCCCGCAAGAAATCCTCATCGAGTACCATCGCTTCGGTATCGCCGCGCTTGCCTAGTTCAAGCTGATCTTCGAAGCGCTGGCGCTGGTCGATAGGATCATTCAACTCCGAGAAGGCGTTGCAGATTTCCTTGCCGTTACAAATAGCCTCAAAGCGTTCTACCAAGCCAGGCTGGTCGCGGTGCTTCTTAGCTAGCGGCGACATTTCAATGGGATAGTCGGTGATGAACGTAGGCTGGATGAGCTTTGGCTCCACGTGCTCACCAAATATCTCGTCAATGATCTTCGATTTGCCCATGCTGGGGTCGAGGCCGACGTGCAGCTTGGTGGCCGTTTCGCGTAGGGCTGCCTCGTCCATATCGCCGATGGCTACGCCGGTGAATTTTTCGATAGCCTCAAACATTGTGTAGCGCTGCCAGGGACGCTGGAAGTTAATAACGTGCTCACCAACTTGCACTTCTGTCTTGCCGTGCAGGGTTAGCGCCACGCGCTCTACCATTTCCTCCACTAGGTCCATCATCCAGGCGTAGTCTTTGTAAGCTACGTAAAGCTCCATCTGGGTGAATTCGGGGTTGTGGAAACGGGACATGCCTTCGTTGCGAAAGTCTTTCGAGAACTCATACACCCCGTCGAAGCCGCCCACAATCAGGCGCTTGAGGTACAGCTCGTTGGCAATGCGCAAGTAAAGCGTCATATCGAGCGTATTGTGGTGGGTGGTAAAGGGCCGGGCCGCTGCGCCCCCGTAAAGGGGCTGCAAGATAGGCGTCTCAACTTCTAAGTACCCCTTGTCATTCAAGAAGTTGCGCATTGACTGCACTAGCTGCGTACGCTTGATAAACGTCTCACGCACGTGCGGATTCACGACCAAGTCTACGTAGCGCTGGCGATAGCGCAGTTCGGGGTCGGTAAAGGCATCGTAGGTGACTTCTTCACCGGTAGCCTCGTCCTTTTTGGTTTTCACCACCGGTAGCGGCCGCAACGCCTTGGCTAGCAGCTTCAACTCGGTGACGTGTACCGATATTTCACCTACTTGGGTGGTGAAAACCCGGCCCTTCACGCCAATAAAATCGCCGAGGTCGAGAAGCTTCTTGAAAACGATATTGTACAGCGTTTTGTCTTCGCCAGGGCAAATTTCATCGCGGTTGACGTAGAGCTGAATGCGGCCCGAGGAGTCCATCAACTCCGCAAATGATGCTTTGCCCATCACGCGCGACGACATCAGGCGGCCAGCTAGCGCTACTTCCTGAAAATTATTTAGCTCGGGGTGGTAGTTGTCAAGAATTTCCTGAGCCGAAAACGTAACGTCGAATAGCTCCGACGGGTAGGGCTCGATGCCCAGCGCTTTCAACTCGTCCAGTTTCTGGCGGCGCAGGATTTCCTGCTCACTCAAGTGGTGCATAAAAATGTCTGAACCACGGATTTATCGAATTCGTCGGCTTAAGTAGCTTTTAGCTGCGCTGACTTGCAGTTGAGGGCTTAACCCGGAATACTAGCTACTGACGCCTGGCGGCAGCGAGCGATTGCGTGGTAAATTAAAAGTGAATCGCAAAAGTACGGCGCGAAAAAGCCGCTCCGGGAATAGGGCCATTGCACCAAACACGTAGTTAACGTTTCTGCGGTTGAGCTAATAACCATATAGTATTGATTATTAGCACAATCTTAACGAAGTGGATTGCAAAAGCATCAAGGTAACTACTGGGTCAATTCACAAATGATTTTGAAGAATTCTAATCCAAAAAGTGGCCCTGCAAGCTAGAAAGTGACACCTGATTATTCTAAGCTCAACCAGAAAACGCTAACTATGCGTTTGGTGCAATGGCCCTACTCCGGGAAGGAGCAGCTCATTTAGCTACAAAATCTATGGTAGACTGAGTGGCCCAACGGTTTTGGCCGGTTAGGCAGCCATCTTTAGCTCGGCAGCCGGCTCGGCACCGAGCAAGGTGGGCTGCACCCGAGTGCGCAGGCGATCCTGCACAAACCCGCGTTGCAAGTGAGTGGGTAGCTCACGCACGAGTTGCTCGTAGCGCTCTAAGCCCAGCGCTTTCGCCACGTAGGTTTCGTGTACGCCGTTGAGATAGCCCACAATATTGAGCAACGAACTGTGAAACAGGTGGAAGTCGATGTCAGCTTCCACATAACGCTCAATTTCGCGGCTATTCTGCGAGATGCGCAAGCGGCCGAGCAGATCAAAAATAGTGGTGTAGCCCAAGCGCCACGTGATTTGCTGCCAATGTGCCGCCGTCCATTTATCGAGGGGCCGACCGGTTTTCTGGCTGCGAATAGCCGTATTGGGGTTGGTCTGTACTTGCTGGCGCGTCGTGATGGCCTTCTGCTTGCGGGTAGTGCGCAAGAACTGACCGATCTGGGCCTGGGCATCAATCTCTTGCGAGGCGATGTGTAAGCCGGCTTTGTAGCCAGCGAGCGGCAGGCGATGGATGCTGAAATCGCCGTAAGCGCCAGCCGCGTAGAATGATATGGGGCGTGGGTAAGCATTCTTTACCACCAGACGGCCCACTTCGCGGCGCACTACCTGGGTATTAGCCGAGCGAACGCCCGTAGTATAAAGGAAGGCTTGCAGGCCGGAAAGGATAGTATGATAAGCCTGCGGAAAAGTCCAGTGCAAGGCATTGCGCAGGAAGTTTTCGTCACCCAGCTCGGCAGTTGCGCGCAGGGCGTACTCGGTGCTCCAGCAAGTATGCAGTAGCTTGGTGAGGGCAGTTACATCGGCTTCACCAAGCGCAGCCTGGTGCTGGCGGAAATAGGGTAGGTGCTGCAAACCACCCAGCGGGCCTTCGCCTTCCTGCAAGTGGTAGTTAATGGCAAAGAAGTAGTTGAGAAATACCTGGGCAGGAATAGAGCGGCGCCAGGTTTCGTCGGCTAGGCGCTGCTGCTCTTGCTCTTCAGGAGTGAGCATGGCTTCGGCCGGCGACACAGCCATCACGGCCGGAATGTAGGCCTCAGCGGGGATGAGCGGAATAATGCGGGCTTCGGGTTGCGTTTTCATATCTACTCAACCTATTGCGAAGTTTTTTAGTTGCGATTTGCTAAAGATTAAGTAGAAAATTTATGAAAAATAAATTAATGATTTTCAATAACTTATGTGATATTTGGCTTGTTCTTTCGCATGGCTGATTAATGCGTTATTTACTATTTAGCTTAGCATTGCTGTTTTTCTTGTCTTCTTCTGAAAAAGCAATAGAAATCGTGCGGCATTTACAGCGCACAAAAAAGCGCCTGGAGCGAAACTCCAGGCGCTAGTATTTGGCAGTTTACTTGGGATTATTTGCAATAGCAGCTTATTGCTCGTCCTTGAGCACGTTGACTGCCTCGCCGAGGGTAATGTCCTTATTGAGGGTGTGTGTGAAACGCATAGCTCGGTTGATCTTAATCGAGTCACCTCCCAGCGCTTGGCGGTCGGCGGCTAGGGGAGCGAGGGCCAGCGGCTTTGCCGTTTTCTGGATAGCTTCGTACTTGTCCGATTCTGCCTGGAGCTGGTGCTGAAGCGAGCGGTAAGCGCTGAGCTTGAGGGGCATAACCGTCTCATCCTTACGCTTGCGCAGGCTCTGCACAATTTCTGACATTTGCTGGAAGCTGGGGCTAGCTGCTACACGCGCTTTGCTGTTAGCTTCCAGCTTGGCATAGTTTGGCTGCGTATCCCAGGGGCGATAGCTAGCGGGCTTGATTTCATCCCACTTCAGCGGGAAATCTGATTCCTTCTCACCTTGGTCGAGGTAGGAGAGGAGATCCGGCAGCACGATGTCGGAGGCCACGCCTTTGAACTGCGTAGAGCCACCGGTAACGCGATAGAACTTTTGCATCGTGAACTTGAGCGAGCCAAAGGGCTTGAGTGAATTCAGCTCGGCAGGCAGCGTTTCATCGAGGTCGATGATGCGCTGCACCGTACCCTTACCATAGGTGCTAGTCGAGCCCATAATAACGCCACGCTTGTAATCTTGGATAGCAGCTGCCAAAATCTCAGAGGCTGAGGCGCTGTACTTGTTCACCAGCACGACGAGCGGGCCACTATATTGCACGCGCGGATCCTTGTCGTTCAGTACGGTAACTATGCCCTGGTTAGGACGTGCCTGCCCCATCGGGCCGTTCCGTATGCTCATCGCAGCCGACTGTCCCACCGCCTGAAATGGGCTAGAACGAACTTGCACCATCGGGCCGCTCGGCATGAAGAGACCAGCCATCTCAACAGCATCGTTGAGCGAGCCGCCACCGTTAGTGCGCAGGTCGAATACGAGTCCTTTTACACCTTCGGCATTGAGCTTGGCAAGCTCCTTCTTCACATCTTCGGCCGACGAGCGCCCGCCATTATCGTTAAAGTCGGCGTAGAAAGCTGGCAGACGCAGATAGCCAATTTTGATGCCGCTAGGATCGTTAATGACGGCCGACTGCGCATAAGTATCTTCTACCACCACAACATCGCGGGTGATGGGAATCACGCGAGTTGAGCCATCGGGCTTTTTAACCGTCAGGCGTACTTCAGTTCCCTTTTTACCTCGAATAAGGGTTACGGCTTTATTAGTGTGCCAGCCCTCAATGCTTACGGGCTCGGCGGGACCTTGGGCTACGCGCAAAATAGCATCGCCCTTTTTTAGCTCGCCTTGGCGGTAAGATGCCGAGCCAGGTACGACGTCTTCGATATAAATCAAGCCGTCTTTTTCGCGCAATGTCGCCCCGATGCCTTCAAAACGGCCCGTGAGCTGAATATCAAATTCTTCTTTCTCACGTGGGGCAAGGTACTCAGTGTGTGGGTCGTAGGTGTTAGCTACTACATTGGCGAAGTTGCTGAGTACCTCATTCGCATCGGGCTGGTCCGCAAACTGCTCGTCGTAATACTTGAGCACCCGCTTGCGGGCTTCCACTTCCATTTGGGTGGGAGTACGGTCGGGCTCGACGGTGGCGGGTTCTTTGGCGAGGCTAGCGGTTTTGGCGCGGTCGTGGCGCTTATCCTGCTCATCCATCATCTCGGCTACGCGCATTAGCGTCTCATACTTCAGCATCTTGCGCCACTGCTCGCGCTGGTCGGCGGCGTTAGCCGGAAAGGTCGATTTTTCCGGGTCCGACTGGTATGTTTCCTCGTTGTCAAACGTGAAGGGCTGGGCCAGAATCTCGTGCGCCAGCGTCTGCATCTGCTTGGTACGGTCAGCCACGAGCTTGGTGCTCAGATCCAGAAACTCGCGGGTGCCGCGCTTTATCTGGTCATCGATATCAGTCTGGTAACGTGTGATCTGGGCCACATCCGACTGCAATAAAAATTTCTTGCGGTAGTCTATCCGCTTGAGGTCCAACTCGAAGATGCGCCTGCTGAAGGCGTCGTCGATGCGCTCGGGCTGGTAGTGCGCCTGCGACAGGCCCTGCACAATAGTGCCAACCAACACTTGCTCTTTGCCAGGGGCGGCCCCTGGGCCACTCCGCTCGTAGAATCGGTAGGACGCCAGCCCAAACACGGCTGCTACCAGGCCAGCGTAAGAGCTAATTTTGAGGCGGGAAGAAAACATTCAGAGAGGAATTTAAGGAAGAAGCCAAATGTAGGGGGCAACGGCCAGCTATTGATGCTGACGACTGCTAGGTACGTTAAAAACACCGACGGGGCTCGGAATAGTGCCGAAATAAGCGGTTCTTATGCGTCTTTGTAGTTGCCTTTTGCAAGTGTTGAACCAAGCGTTCAGGTTTGCTTTGAGCGGAGCTACTTCTGCTATCCAGAAAAATAATTTGGGTGCTGTTCGAGCTGCCTTATTAGGCCTAGCCGTGGAAGACGCGCTAGGCGTACCCGTGGAGTTTATTGGCCGAAAGAATTAGTAGCATGACCTCTTACCGGGTATGCGGTGCTACGAGGCTTGTTAGTGTTTGACAACCAGATATTTGCAGATTATAGCTTTTTTGTCAGCTTAAAATTCCAGGTAGACCAGAAAATGTAATGCTGGAGTTTCAGTTTATAAACTATTTAAAAAATGAAATGTAGTCATTGCGGAAGCGAACAGGGTAAGAAAAATGGCCATACGCATTATGGCAAGCAAAACTATTTATGTTATGGACTGATGTTACGCACTACCCACGTCAGCTTGCTGGAAATGACCTCCAGGAGAGCAGAAAAAGCCTGTTTCCAGCAGACTGGTTCAGGTAGTGCGTAACATCAGTTATTTACGGGTGTAATTCAAAACTACGCGGTTGGATTTTTAAACAGGTCGGTGAGCAGGTGAGCTTGCGGGCTTTTGAGAGCGGAGCGTAAGCGCACAAGGCGGTCGAGTCCGTGGTTGGACCAACGCTGGCCGCTGCGCTTGAGACGTACTTGGAGCAGGGTGCGATGGGCGGCCTCGATGGGACCGCTCCCGCAGAGCAGCCCGCGTTGGCGGAACAGGTCGTAGCGCAGGCGGGCACGATTGGTGCGCAGGTACGCCTCAAGTTGGGTCGTGAGTGGGGCCGCGCAAGGCGGTAAGTCCGCCATGGCCTGTTCCACGGCCCGGCTCTGGCCGGCCCAGAGGCGGGTATACTGAGCCGGTAACCAGGTGGGGGGCACGTGGGCCGCCTAGACCACGGCGGCGAGCTTTTCGGCCACGTGGTAGAGATCCAGGATGTGGGTGGCGTGGGGATAGCGTTCTTGTAGCCAGTGGTGAATCCACTGGGCCCCGTCGGTGACAAATACATAGGTAGCCTGCGCGGCCGGCGGCAGCACTTGTTCAAAGCGCTTGGTGAAAGTGGCGAAGCCCCCCGCTGCGCCACGTACTGGGAGGGTCCGAGCCCGCTGAATGAGGCGCTTTGCTGGAAGATGCGGCCCACCTTGACTTGCTGCCAGCCCGACTCGG
>CAZERY010000040.1:0-20727 GCA_964514915.1 uncultured Hymenobacter sp. | reverse complement strand
ACACGCGGATGGCGATTTCGCCGCGGTTGGCGACGAGCAACTTGGTGATTTTCATACGGAGTGTGATAGGAATAGCAGCAGTGCGGCGGCTAAGCTACGCCGCAGCCTGCCAGCTTCCTACCCCCTACTCGCCCGCCGTCGCGGCCGCCCAGGGCAGCCGCGCCCGCACCTGCTGCAGGCGCTCTTCGAGCTGCGCTAGCCCCGGCTGGTGCACACTACCCAGGTGCGTAGTCGCAAATTCCTTGTGCGGCTCGTAGGTGCCAGCATCCACGGCCTGCCCCACTTGCTTGTAAGCATCGCGAAACGGCACGCCGCTTTGAATGAGCTGATTGATATTCTCGACCGAAAAAATAGCGTCGTATTTCGGCTGGTCGATAACGCCCGGTACTACTTCCAACGCAGGCACTGCGAAGAGTAGAATATCCAGAATATTGGCAAACTGCGTCATCGGCCGAAACAGGATTTCCTTTAAAATCTGGAAATCGCGGTGGTAGCCACTGGGCAGGTTATTAATCGTGAGAATAATATCGTTGGGCAGCGCTTGCAGGCGGTTGCAGTGCGCCCGCACCAGCTCAAATACGTCGGGGTTTTTCTTGTGCGGCATGATGCTGGAGCCCGTCGTAAACTCCTTGGGCAACTCCACAAAACCTAAATCCTGGCTGTTGTACAACACCAAATCATAGGCGAGCTTGGCGAGCGTGCCCGCTACTCCCGCAATTGCAAAAGCCAGGGTTTTCTCGGTTTTACCGCGCAGCATCTGCGCGCCGACGGCGCTAATAGCGACGTTGGCAAAACCCATTTCCCGCGTTGTCTGCTCGCGGTCGATGGCAAAGCTGCTACCAAAGCCCGCGCCCGAGCCCAGCGGATTGTGGTCGGCTACGGTGTGCGCCGCTTCGAGCAAGCTCATATCCAGCAACAAGTGCTCGGCGTACGCCCCAAACCACAGCCCGAAACTACTCGGCATGGCCGCCTGAAAATGCGTGTAACCCGGCAGCAGGTCGTTTTTGTACTTCTCGCCTTGCTGCAATAATACCTCGGTTAGTTCGAGAATTTTGGCGCCAATCTTTTCGGTATAATCCTTAACAAATAATTGAATAGCCGTCAAGACTTGGTCGTTGCGCGAGCGGGCCGTGTGAATTTTTTTGCCCGCATCACCAAATTTCTCCGTCAGGTAATATTCAATCTTAGAGTGCACATCCTCAAACTCTGGATCAATGACGAAAGTCCCATTTTCTACTTGGGCTAGCAACTCATCCAGGCCCGTTAATAACTGGCTTTCTTCTTCCTTGGAAATCAACCCGATGCTAGCCAGCATTTTCGCCTGCGCCTTCGACGCCTGCATATCAAACTGTGCCAAATACAGGTCTAATTCCCGGTCTTGCCCAACGGTAAATTGCTCGATTTTATCGTTGACCGAAAAACCTTTTTCCCAGATTTTCATGATAAATAGTAACTATGACAACGCTAACTCTAGAGCGTGAGATCAGTTAGTAATGTAATGTAATCCGCTATTGCATTGCGGATTTCGCTCAGCAAAATATACTCGTCCGGCGCGTGTGAGCGGGCACTATCGCCCGGCCCCATTTTCAGCGTATCGAAGCGCATCAGGGCTTGGTCGGAAAGCGTGGGCGAGCCGTAAGTGGTTTTACCCATCGCTACTGCCTTGCGCACAATCGGGTGCGCCAAGCTGAGTCCCGATGATTGCAAATGCGTGGAGCGAGGTGTGATTTCCGCCTGCACATTTGCGCGTATTTCCGCAAGAATTTCTTCGTTTGAGTAGCACTCATTCGTGCGAACATCCACCACGTAGCGGCACTCATCGGGCACCACATTATGCTGCATACCCGCGCTAATTTGCGTCACGGTTATTTTCACTGGCCCCAGCAGCTCCGATACCTGCGGAAATTGATACTTGCGCAGCCACGCAATATCATCGAGCGCTTTATACAAAGCGTTATCTCCCTCATTACGAGCGGCGTGCCCGGTGCGCCCGCGCGCTACGCCGTCGAGTACAAGCAAGCCTTTTTCGGCCACGGCAGCGTTCATACCGGTGGGCTCCCCTACAATGCCAAGATCAATTTTTCCTAATTTGGGCAGAATACTTTTGATGCCATTGGCCCCCGAAATCTCCTCTTCCGCCGTGATGGCGCAAATTAAATTAAATGCCGTAGGCCGACGGTAGAAATACCGAAATATTGCCAGCAAACTCACCGCCGAAGCACCCGCGTCGTTGCTGCCCAGGCCCGTCAATTTATCGCCTTCCAGCACCGCTCCAAAGGGTGGATACGTCCAGGCAACCCCCGGCTTCACCGTATCGTGGTGCGAGTTGAGCAAAATGACTGGCTTTTGCGGGTCAAAAGCTTGGTTAACAGCCCAGACATTGTTGCCCCGCCGCTGCGTCGGAATGTTGTGTTGCGCCAGAAATTTCGCTAAAATATCGGCCGTACCCGACTCTTCCCGCGAAAATGATTGCACCTGAATTAATTGCCGCAATAATTCGATTGCCTCTTCACTCAGGCGGGAAATTAATTCAGACATAGTACGGTGTGAAGGCAGGAATTAATTTGGAGTGCGTGCCCGATAATCACTTGGCTAACCCCTTGATTTAAGGCGCTAAAAGCATTCTCTAGCTTTGGCAACATGCCATCGGCGATGATACCTTGTGCTTTCAGCTCAGCGTAGCCAGCCGAATTGATTTCCTTAATCACCGAATTGTCGTCGTGCACGTTGCGCAGCACCCCGTTTTTCTCAAAGCAGTAATGCAGCGTTACCTCATAAATATTGGCCAGTGCTACTGCTACCGCCGAGGCAATAGTATCGGCATTGGTATTTAATAATTGTCCTTGGCCGTCGTGAATAATAGGGCACAGCACTGGCGTGAGGCCACTGGCTACTACTTGCTGCACAAAGACAGCATTGATGCTGGTGGGCGTTAAGTCTCCGACAAAGCCATAATCGATTTCTTTTACTGGCCGCTTAACGCCCTGGATACTATTGCCATCGGCACCACTCAGGCCTAGCGCGTTCACCCCGAGGCGTTGTAAGTCGGCTACTACCTGCTTGTTAGTTTTGCCAGCATAGAACATCGTGACGATATCGAGCGTGGCGGCGTCCGTGACGCGGCGACCGTTGATGAGCTGCGGCACCAGGCCTAGTTCACGCATCATCGTGCTGGCACCTTTGCCTCCGCCGTGCACCAAGATTTTGAGGCCGGCAGTTTGCGCCAATAATTCCAGGAATTTGGTCAATTCGGCAGCGTCGTCAATAATGCTGCCCCCAATTTTGTATATAGTTAGCGCAGGTTTATTCATAGCTTATTCATCGCTGGGCCTAGCCAGTACTGCGAAAAAAAACACCTTTTCTATTGCGGGCAAAAGTAGGAACTTTTACCTTTGCAGCTCCATTATGGCCCCTGGTTTGCTAGCTGACTCACTGGCCCACGGCTGCTTCCTGCAATGACTTACTTGGTTCGCACCAATTCTATGCTTTCCACCACGGCCCGCCTGGGCTCGGGAAGCGTGCGCACGCTGGTTTGCGCGTTGCTGCGACGACCCTAGCCGGCTTCAACCGCCGGTGCTGACCACCGCTGTCAGCTTTTACCGGGCTACTCTCGTATCAATTAGCAGAGGGCCCGGTGCTTAACCGATAGATTTCGGGTTTTCTGCCGCAAACTCGCTTGTCGCGGGGGCCGGTTAACTACGTCTCTTTCCGTAAGTTTTTCTTTTTTAACTCATGATAATTCGGGTTGCAACGGCAGCAGACACGCACTACGCGGACCTGCTGTGCCAGTGGTACATCGAGTCGGCCAAGCAGCGGGGCACGGGCATCGCTAAGCGCGACCCGGAATATGTGCGCGAAAAAATGCGCCAGGGCAACTCAGTCATCGCCTTTGTAGATGGCGAGTTGGCTGGCTTTTGCTACATCGAAACCTTCGAGAGCGGCAAGTTTGTGGCCAATTCGGGGCTTGTCGTGAACACCGAGCTGCGCAAGCACGGCCTGGGCCGTGCCATCAAGCGCGAGGTCTTCCGGCTGTCGCGCACCAAGTATCCGGAAGCCAAGATTTTCGGCATTACTACCAGCTTGGCGGTGATGAAAATTAACAGCGACCTGGGCTACAAGCCGGTGACGTTCTCGGAGCTGACCACCAGCGAGGATTTTTGGAAAGGCTGCCGTAGCTGCAAAAACTTTGGCATCCTTACCGAAAATGACCGCAAGATGTGTCTTTGCACGGGCATGGTATTCGACGACGTTCACGCGCCGTTGCCTGCTTCGGAAAGCGACGAGGATGCACCCAGTGTCGGCGAAGAAATACGCTTGCCAGCGGTAGCCGCAGGATAATAAAAGCTGACTGAGCACTAGCGTGGGCCGGCGCTCAGCCAACTTTCGCATATCATTTTTCTCAAAAACTAAAAATTTGATTTTCTCAAAACGAAGCTATACTTCGTTTTACTAGTTTGCAATGAAGAAAAAGGCAATTGTAGCGTACAGCGGCGGTCTCGATACGTCGTACTGCGTGGTGAATCTATCGCGGGAACACGACCTGGAGATTCACACGGTTATTGTTAACTCGGGTGGCTTTTCGGCCGAAGAATTGGTCGCCATCGAGAAGCGCGCTTACGAGCTAGGCTCGGTAAAGCATGAGGTGATTGACATTACCGAGCGCTACTATCATGATTGCCTGCGCTACCTGCTGTTTGGCAATGTGCTGAAAAATGACACTTACCCCTTGAGCGTGAGTGCCGAGCGCATGTTTCAGGCACTCGCCATTGCAGAGTATGCTAAGCGCGAAAATGCTGAGTACATCGTGCACGGCAGCACCGGAGCTGGCAACGACCAAGTTCGTTTCGACGTAGCCTTCGCCGTCATTGCCCCCGATACAGAAATTATTACTCCCATTCGCGACCAAAAGCTGTCGCGCCAGCAGGAGATTGAGTACCTGCAAAGCCAGGGCTTCGAAATGAGCTGGGAAAAAGCCAAATATTCCATCAACCGTGGCATTTGGGGCACCAGCGTGGGTGGTGTCGAAACGCTGACTTCGCGCCAGGCTCTGCCCGAGAGCGCCTACCCTACCCAGCTTTCCCAGGCCGAGCCGAGCCAGCTGGAAATCACGTTTGAGAAAGGTGAACCCGTTGCGCTGAATGGCGAACAAATGGGCGCGGTGGCATTGATTCAAAAAATCAACGAAGTAGCCGGCGCCTACGCCATTGGCCGCGACACGCACGTCGGCGATACTATTTTGGGTATTAAAGGCCGCGTAGGCTTTGAGGCACCCGCGGCACTGCTGCTCATCAAGGCGCACCACTTACTGGAAAAGCACACGCTTTCGCGCTGGCAGCAATTGCACAAGGAGCCGGTGGCTACTTGGTATGGCACGCTGCTGCACGAGGCGCAATACCTCGATCCGGTGATGCGTGATTTTGAGGCCTTCCTTACTTCGTCGCAGGCGCACGTTTCGGGTACGGTGTTCGTCGAGCTGCGGCCCTACCACTTTGAGCTGCTGGGCATTGAGTCGAAGTATGACATGATGCAGTCGAAGGTGGCGACCTACGGCGAAGAAAACAACGCCTGGGATTCGCGCGATGCCCGCGGCTTCATCAAAATCTTCGGCAACCAGCTGAAAATCCATGCCAGCCTGCAAGATGAGCAAGCAGGTTAAGGCAAGTATTGTGGGCGGCGCGGGCTACACGGCCGGCGAGCTAGTGCGGCTGCTGCTGCATCACCCCCATGCAGAAATCGGGGCTGTGATCAGTTCGACGCAGGCCGGCCAGCCCGTGCATACCGTGCATGAGGATCTGCTGGGCGACACGGATATCACGTTTGCCAGCGAATTACTAGGTGATGAAAACGTGGTTTTCCTGTGCCTCGGCCACGGCCACTCCCGGGAGTGGCTTTTAAGAGCCAACTTGCCCGCTACCACGAAAGTCATTGACCTAAGCAATGATTTTCGCCTAGCCGGCGACCGCGACGTAGCTGGCCGCAGCTTCGTGTATGGCTTGCCAGAAGTTAACCGTGAGCAAATTCGTACGGCCGATAGTATTGCTAATCCCGGCTGTTTCGCTTCGGCAATTCAGCTAGCACTGCTGCCGCTAGCAGCGGCTGGTCAGTTGAAAGATGCCGTGCACGTATCGGCTATTACCGGCTCGACGGGTGCGGGCCGGGGACTGGTCGAAACGACTGGCTACACCTGGCGCACGGGCAATATTTCGATTTATAAGCCCTTCACGCACCAGCACTTAGGGGAAATTGGGGAAACGCTGGCTAGCCTGCAAGGCAGCTTCGAACAGCTGATTAACTTCATTCCCTACCGCGGCAATTTTACTCGCGGCATCTTCGCGTCGGTTTATACTACCTGCGAACTTTTAATACCAACGGTACAAAAGCTGTACTCCGACTATTACCAGGACGCGCCGTTCACGGTGGTTTCGGAACGCGAAATCCATCTGAAACAGGTAGTTAACACCAACAAGTGTTTGCTGCACGTGGAGAAGCACGGCAACCAACTGCTCGTCACTTCGGCCCTCGACAATTTATTGAAAGGTGCGTCGGGCCAAGCCATTCAAAATATGAACCTGCTCTTTGGCCTGCCCGAAACAGCCGGCCTACAAAGCAAAGCCTCGTTTTTTTAACCATGGACTTATTCGACGTTTATCCGCTGGTGAACATCACCCCCGTGCGGGCGCTGGGCGCGACGCTCTGGGACGAGAATGGCCAGGAGTACTTGGATTTTTATGGTGGCCACGCCGTGATTTCCATTGGTCACAGCCATCCGCACTACGTACAGCGCGTGCAGGAGCAGATAGCCAAAATTGGCTTTTATTCCAACTCGGTGAAAATCCCGATTCAGACGGAGCTAGCCGAGAAGCTGGGCGAATTGTCGGGCTACCCCGACTATAGTCTGTTTCTATGTAACTCGGGAGCAGAGGCCAATGAAAATGCGCTTAAGCTGGCGTCGTTTCACACTGGCAGGAGCCACGTTATCGCTTTTAAGGGTGCGTTTCACGGGCGTACGTCGGGCGCGGTAGCCGCTACGGATAATCCGAAAATCGTTGCTCCGTTCAACGCGGGCCACGGCATCAGCTTCGTGCCTTACGACCTGGCCGAGGTGGAGCAGGCGATGCAGAAGCAGCCGGTATGCGCCGTTATTATCGAGCCCATTCAGGGTGTAGGTGGCGTGGTGCTGCCCACCGATGAGTTTTTGCAAGGGCTAGCGGCACTGTGCATGCACTACGGTGTAGTTCTCATTGCTGATGAAGTGCAGAGCGGCTACGGCCGCAGCGGCGAGTTTTTCGCGCACCAGCACGCCAGCATCAAACCCGGTATTATCTCGGTAGCCAAAGGGATGGGCAATGGCTTCCCTATCGGCGGCATTCTAATTTCGCCGGAGTTTAAGGCATCGTACGGCCTGCTGGGCACCACGTTCGGCGGCAACCACTTGGCTTGTGCCGCAGGCTTAGCGGTGCTCGAAGTGTTGGAGCAGGAAAATCTGGTGGCCCACGCGGCCGAGTTGGGCGACTACATTATGCAAGAATTACGCACCCATAGCCAAGCCACCGTCGTGCGCGGCCGAGGGCTGATGATTGGCGTAAAGTACGATTTTCCCATCAAGGAAATTCGTGACCAACTAATGTTCGAACATCATATTTTTGTGGGCAATGCCAGCGACCCGAATGTACTGCGTCTGCTGCCACCATTGACTATTACCAAGGCGCAAGCTGACCGGTTTTTGCAGGCGCTGTATGCACTGGAGCCGGCCAGGGTAGCGGTTGATAATACGGTCGTGGAGCAGGATTAAGTACTTCATCAGGCAGCGCGCGGCGCAGTATGATAAATGGCCTTTTGAATTAACTAAATTAGCGCGAGGCGGAGCATCATTCCGTTTCACAAATCCTTACAAGAGTGGAAAACACGAAGCCGGTAAAACTGGTATTAGCCGACGGCACCGAGCTGGAAGGCAAGTCGTTTGGGGCCTACACGGCGTCGGCGGGCGAGGTGGTGTTCAGCACGGCCATGACGGGCTACCCCGAAAACCTGACCGACCCCTCCTTCCGGGGCCAGATTCTGGTGCTGACCTACCCGATGGTGGGCAACTACGGCGTGCCGATGGAGCAGATTGAGCAGGATATTTCGAGCGCGCTCGAATCGAGCCAAGTGCATATCTCGGGTCTCGTGGTGTCGTATTACTCAGAAGAATACAACCACTGGAACGCCTCGCAAAGCCTGAGCGAGTGGCTGGCCGCGCACAATATCCCCGGCATCTACGACGTAGATACCCGCTCGCTCACCAAGAAGCTGCGCGAAGAGGGCGCGATGCTCGGCAAAATCGTAACGCCCGACCACGACGTGCCGCTGCACGACCCCAACGAGGACAACCTCGTGGCCCAGGTGAGCGTAGATGGCGTGAAGCACTACGGCAGCGGCAAGCACAAAATCGTGCTGGTCGATTGCGGCGTGAAAAATAACATCATCCGTTGCCTGCTGGAACGCGACGTGGAGCTAACCCGTGTGCCCTGGGACTACGACTTCAACCAGCTCGATTACGACGGCCTGTTCCTGAGCAACGGCCCCGGCGACCCCACCACCTGCGAGAAAACCATCGGCCACCTACGCACCGCCCTGGCCGGCGACAAGCCGATTTTCGGCATCTGCCTGGGCATTCAGCTCATGGGCTTGGCCTGTGGCGGCAGCACCTACAAGCTGAAATACGGCCACCGCAGCCACAACCAGCCCGTGCGCCAAATCGGCACCAATAAGTGCTACGTGACCTCGCAAAACCACGGTTTCGCGGTGGATATGCAGAACCTGCCCGCTGAGTGGGAAGGCTTGTTTGAGAACCTGAACGACGGCACCTGTGAGGGTATTCGCCACAAAACCAAGCCGTTCTTCGCGGTGCAGTTTCACCCCGAAGCCGCCGGCGGGCCAGTGGATACGGAGTATCTGTTTGACGACTTTTTGGCTTCGGTGGAGAAGTATAAGGCGGAGAAGGCGACGGTATAGCTAAACGTGAAATCGTCTGCCCCGTCCGTCATGCTTCGGCAAGCTCAGCATGACAATGACGCGCTTTTGAAATATGTGCTCTACATCCTGACCAACCCGACGAAAACCGTGCTTTATATCGGCATAACTAGCGACTTGGTACGGCGGCTTTATGAGCATAGTAGCGGGCGCGGCGATGTTGGAAAGTTTACAGGCAAGTATCAGGCGGATTTACTAATCTATTTTGAAATATGCCCTGACGCTACACAGGCTATTGCTCGTGAAAAGCAGTTAAAGGGCTGGACGCGAGCGAAAAAAGAAGCTCTAATAAACGGGTTTAATTCTACTTGGAAGGCAATTGATTTAGAAACTTGGGAAGGCTAAATACCTTTTGGATTTATGTCAAAATATCCCGCAGCGAAAGACCCTGATTTAATGGGTACTTATCCAGCATCCGTTGGGAGTGGTGGGTACGTTTGGGATGAAGTTTTAGAATACCGAGTTTGGTGTCATCCGCACGATGGAGCACCTGATATTGATGATGGTAATGACTATTACTATGTCTTTGAGACATACGAAGAAGCGCTAGCTTATTCAGTAGAACATACCGGAACAGAAAAGCCGCTAGCACTTGTGTTACAAGAAGAATACATCGATGAAGATGAACCTGGAGAATTTACTCATATTAAATCACCGCGCATAGCAGAATGGTTGGTTGACTTTTTAAGTCGACCTAGGAGGAATGAGCATACAATTCCTAACTTTTTTCTCTCCTAATGCACCTAGTAATCGCCTAGATATAATACGGGGACTTGCTTAGCAACGAAGCGGCCAAGATGCTTCGGCAAGCTCAGCATGACGAACGCTCTGGTTTCGACCTCACAATACTTAATTTTACATTCGCTTCCTTCTCACAGAGAAGGTTTTAAGCAACCAATGAAAGACATCAAGAAAGTACTGGTTCTCGGCTCGGGCGCTCTGAAAATCGGCGAGGCGGGCGAATTTGACTATTCCGGTTCGCAGGCGCTGAAGGCGCTGAAGGAAGAAGGCATTACGACCATCCTGATTAACCCCAATATTGCCACCGTACAGACGTCGGATAATATTGCGGACGATGTGTACTTTCTACCGGTCACGCCCTATTTCGTCGAGGAAGTAATTAAGAAGGAAAAACCCGACGGCATTCTGGTGGCGTTTGGGGGGCAAACGGCGCTGAACTGCGCGGTGCAGCTCTACCGGAATAATATTTTCGAGAAGTACAACGTGCGCGTGCTCGGCACGCCGGTGCAGTCGATTATCGACACCGAGGACCGGGATATTTTCATTGACAAGCTCAATGAAATCGACGTAAAAACCGCCCGCAGCCGCGCCGTGACGACGATGGACGACGCCATCGCGGCGGGCCTGGAAATTGGCTTTCCGCTGATTATTCGGGCGGCGTTTGCACTGGGCGGTTTGGGTAGTGGCTTTGCTGATAACGAAGCTGAACTGCGGGCACTGGCCGAACGGGCGTTTGCGACTTCCGACCAGATTTTGGTGGAAGAGTCGCTGAAGGGCTGGAAGGAAGTGGAGTACGAAGTGGTGCGCGACTGCTATGATAACTGCATCACGGTCTGCAACATGGAGAACTTCGACCCCATCGGCATCCACACCGGCGAGAGCATCGTGGTGGCCCCGTCGCAGACGCTCAGCAACCGCGAGTACCACAAGCTGCGCTCGATTGGCATCAAGACCATCCGGCACCTGGGCATCGTGGGCGAGTGCAACATTCAGTACGCGCTGGACCCGGTTTCGGAAGACTACCGCGTGATTGAGGTGAACGCCCGCTTGTCGCGCTCGTCGGCGCTGGCCTCCAAGGCCACGGGCTACCCGCTGGCCTTCGTGGCCGCCAAGCTGAGCCTGGGCTACTCGCTGGCCGAGCTGAAAAACAGCGTGACGCAGACCACGACGGCGTTTTTTGAGCCGGCGCTCGACTACGTGGTGGTGAAGCTGCCGCGCTGGGACCTGGGCAAATTTGACGGCGTAACCCGGCAGATTGGGTCCAGCATGAAGAGCGTGGGCGAGGTAATGGCCATCGGCCGCTCGTTTGAGGAAGCCATTCAGAAGGGCCTGCGGATGCTGGACACCGGCCGCCGCGGCTTCGTGGCCAACCGGCCCGAAGCGCCCGTGACCAACGCCCAAGTAGACAAGCTGCTAAGCGACCCCAACGAGGAGCGCATTTTTGCTATTAACCAGGCGTTTGAGCTGGGCTACACGGTGCAGCAAATCCACGAGTTGACGAAAATCGACCTGTGGTTTTTGCAGCGCCTGAGCACCATTTTCGAGCTAAGCCAAAAGATGCTGCCGCTCGGCGACGGCACTACGCCCGACAAGTCGCTGCTCGCCGCAGCCAAGAAACTGGGCTTTTCGGACCAGCAGCTGGCTGTGAAGTTCTACGGCGAAAACGACCTGCGGAACAGCGAGCTGCGGATTCGCACCTTGCGCAAGTCGCTCGGCATCGTGCCAGTGGTGAAGCAGATTGACACCCTAGCCGCCGAGTTTCCGGCTAAGACGAATTACCTCTACCTCACCTACCACGGTACCGAGAGCGACCTGGCGCCCGAAACCGAGAAGGCGGTGGCGGTGCTGGGCTCGGGCGTGTACCGCATCGGCAGCAGCGTGGAGTTTGACTGGTGCGGCGTGAACGCGGTGCAAACCGCCGCCGCTGAGGGCTACAAAACCATCGTTATCAACTACAACCCCGAAACCGTTTCGACCGACTACGACGTCAGCGACCGGCTGTATTTCGAGGAGCTGTCGTTTGAGCGGGTGATGGATATTCTGGATTTTGAGCAGCCGGGCGGGGTCATTCTCTCCACGGGCGGCCAGATTCCGAACAACCTCGCCATGCGCCTGCACCAAGAAAACGTGCCGGTGCTGGGCACCTCGCCCGAGCGCATTGACGAGGCCGAAAACCGCCATAAGTTCTCGTCGATTATGGACGAGCTGAACATTTCGCAGCCGCGCTGGAGCGAGCTTTCTACTCTGGAAGGCGTGTTTGAGTTCGTAGGCAAGGTGGGTTTCCCGGTGCTCATCCGGCCAAGCTACGTGCTGTCGGGCGCGGCGATGAACGTGGTTTCCAACAAGGAAGAGCTGGAAAACTTCCTGAAAGTAGCCAAGGAAGTGAGCACCGAATACCCGGTAGTGGTATCGGAATTCATTGAGGAGGCCAAGGAAATTGAGCTGGACGCGGTGGCCGACCACGGCGAAATCGTGAGCTACGCCATCTCGGAGCACGTCGAGTTTGCGGGCGTGCACTCGGGCGACGCCACCATGTACTACCCGCCCCAAAAAGTGTACGTAGAGACGGTGCGCCGCCTCAAGGCCATCGCCGAAAAAATCGCCAAGCGCTACGAAATCAGCGGGCCGTTCAACATCCAATTCCTGGGCAAAAACAACGACCTGAAGGTAATCGAGTGCAACATCCGCGCCTCACGTAGCTTCCCCTTCGTGTCGAAAGTATCGGGCAACAACCTAATTACCAAGGCCACGAAAGTGCTTCTCGGCGTACCCGTAGACCGCGACGCCAGCGAGCTGGTGTACGATGCCAACTTTGTGGGCGTCAAGGCCTCGCAGTTCTCCTTTACTCGCCTGGCCGGTGCCGACCCGGTACTGACCGTGGACATGTCCTCGACCGGCGAAGTCGGCTGCCTGGGCGACACCGCCGCCGAGGCGCTCCTCAAGTCGATGCTGTCGGTAGGCTACCGCATTCCGCAAAAGTCGGTGCTGATTTCGGGAGGGCCAATTGCTTCGAAGGTGACGCTGCTGCCGGTGGCTAAGTTGCTGGCCGAGCGCGGTTTCACGATTTACGCCACGGCGGGCACGCACAAGTTTTTAGCCGAAATGGGATTAGCCTCCACCCTCCTCCACTGGCCCGACAGCCAGGAGCAGCCCAACGTGCTCGACTACCTGCGGAACAAGGAAATCGAAATGGTCATTAATATTCCTAAAAACCTGACGAAAGGCGAGTTGGATAATGACTATAAGATTCGCCGCACGGCTGTAGATTTCAGCATCCCGCTGCTGACGAATGCGCGGTTGGCGAGCGCATTTATTAATGCGTTCTGCGAGCTGGAAATGAGCGACTTGAAGATTAAGAGCTGGAACGAGTATAAGGCCCAGTAATTTCGGTCATCCTCAATCAATTTTGAAAATAAAACGCCCTGGCTTTTGGTATGGCCAGGGCGTTTTATTAAGGCTAAAATAGCTAAACTATTAATCTGGGCGGCCGATGAAATAGGTAGCGCTAAGCACGAACTGGTTTAAGCCAAAACGGGCACCAAAATCGTTGGTGTGGTTGCTATAATCACTAGGTGCGGCCCCCGAATTGGTGGGGTAATCATAACTGAGCCGGCTGAAATCGAGGCTGCCCATGGTGGCGCTGACACTGAAAGCGCGCACAGGCCAGTAGGAAATGCCCGGCGTGAGCGCTACGTAATAGCCTGAGCCTTTGGTATCGGCCGTCAGGGTAGGATTAGTAGAGGAATAATCCTGGTTACGCACGTTTTGATAGCCGCCGCTAAGGTTGCCGAAGATACCAAAATTGTCGGTAAACATGCGGGTATGGCCCACAAAAGCACCTAGGCGAAGCACTCTATCACCATTGAGGGCTGGGCGCACGGGGCCAGTTACGGTGGTAGTAGCGGCAGTAGGCGAACTACCGATTGAGTAGCTTAGGCTAACGCCTACAAGGGTATTATTGGCCACGAAGTAGCCGATACCGGGGGTGATGTAAAACTGGCTGACTTTGTAATCAGCTGAGGAAGAGCCACTGGTTACTTTGGTGGTAGTGCTGGTGTAGCCCACGCCGCCCGTGATGGCTACAGTGCCGGGCTTTACAATGCTAGCATCGGTGATTTGAGCTTGCGCCAAAACGGGAGCAAGGAGAAGTAAGCAGGTAGGCAGATGTTTCATTCGAAGCACGAGCAATAGAAAAAATGAAAGGTGGAGCCGCTTACGGGCATACCTTCCAAAGGTTGATAGATACGCTGGTTTTTAAGTAGCTAGGCATTCTATCTCATTACTTGCTAAGTAGCTCACCTTCTTCCAATAGTTAGCCCCGGCCAGCGCTTTTTGCCGCTTTTACGAGCCAATTTTGTAAGATGAAAAATTTCCTCTCTTTCGCCGATGCGGGCGATTACCAAGCGCTGCTGGCCCAAGCCTTAGAAATCAAAAAAAATCCCTTTGGCTACCAGCACGTGGGTAAGAATAAAACCGTGGGGCTGATATTCTTCAATCCCAGCCTGCGCACCCGCCTCAGCAGCCTGAAAGCGGCCTACAACCTAGGGGCGCAAGCCTGGGTGCTGAACGCCGGAGCCGACTCGTGGACGTTGGAAATGGCCGATGGCGCCGTGATGAACGGCACCACGCAGGAGCATATAAAGGATGCTATCGCGGTGATGAGCCAGTACTGCGACGTGCTGGGCGTACGCACCTTCCCGACGCTGAAGGACAAGGAGGCGGATTACAGCGAGGAAGTGATGCGCAAAATCTTGCAATACGCCACCGTACCGGTGATTAGCCTGGAAAGCGCTACACTGCACCCCTTGCAGTCGTTTGCCGACTTGATTACGGTGGCCGAAACCAAGCAGAAGGAGCGCGTGAAAGTGGTGCTGACCTGGGCCCCGCACGTGCGGGCCCTGCCGCAGTGCGTGCCCAACTCGTTTTGCGACTGGTTTTCGGAAATCGACTGGGTAGATTTTGTGATTACCCACCCCGAAGGCTACGAGCTAGACCCCAAGTTCACCAAAGGCGCCACCATCGAATACGACCAGCGCAAGGCGCTGGCCGGCGCCGACTACGTGCAGGCCAAAAACTGGAGCAGCTACCACGACTACGGCCAGGTACTCAGCACCGACCCCAGCTGGATGCTCACGCCCGAGCACATGTCCTTGACCGACAACGGCAAATTTATCCACTGCCTGCCCGTGCGCCGCAACGTAGAAGTGTCGGATGCGGTGCTCGACTCGCCGAATTCGCTTATTATTCGGGAGGCCGGCAACCGCACTTTCTCAATGCAGACGGTGCTGCACGAGCTCCTAAAGTAGAAGTAAGCAATGACTCCGGAGATTATCATTCGCCCCATCGCTACTGGCGATAATGCGGCCCTAGCCCGCACCATTCGCAATACGCTCACCGAATTTGGCGCGGCCAAGCCTGGCACTGCCTACTACGACAAGGCCACCGATCACTTGTACGAGTTGTTTCAGCAGACGCCCCGCAGCGCCTATTTCGTGGCCGAATCGGCGGGCGAGGTATTGGGTGGCGGCGGCATATTTCCCACCGCAAACCTGCCAGCTGACACCGTAGAGCTGGTAAAACTTTATCTCCTACCCGCCGCCCGGGGCCGGGGCGTGGGCAAAGCCCTGATTGACCACTGCCTGGCAGCGGCCCGCGCCGCCGGCTATGCCCGCGTGTACCTCGAAACCACCGAGGAGCTGACCCAGGCCATTCCGCTTTACGAGAAGCTGGGCTTCACGTACCTGCCGGAAGCCCTGGGCAATAGCGGCCACTTCGGCTGCCAGATTTGGATGGCTCGGGCGGTGTAGGCAAGTACCGTAGACTCTGCGAGGCCGCGCGCGGCAACAACCCAACGATACCTAATGCAGACTCGCAGAGTCTACGGTACTTGGCGGCACTGCATACAAAGTCATTTTAGCCTTTCTATTTGCCCTAGCGGTGGGGATGGGCCACGCCTTCGGTCCCGACTACCTGCTAGCCGTAAGCATCCTCGTCACGCGCCCCGGCCGGCTGGGACCAGCCCTCAAATACGGGGTATTCTGGGGCCTGGCACACACACCATACTGGTGCTATTTGGCTCATTTATCATTTTCAGTCGGGCTATTTCGAAGCGTGCGTGGGCGTGATGCTGGTTGGCTTAAGTAGTAGCTGCTTGCTGAACCGAAACTCTTACGGATCCTTTTAGCTGCCCAAGCAGCAGGCTGGCTTTGCCTATATCGTGGGGGTGGTATACGGCCTGGCGGGCAGCGAGGCCCTGGTGTTGGCCGTGCTGAATACTATTCTGCAGCCCTGGCGAGCGGTAGTTTACAGCCTATTATTTGGCCTCGGCTCGGGGATGGGCATGCTGGTTGCCGTGGGTTCGGTGCGACCCACTTATTTAGCAGATTCTTCGCGCTGTCCTTTTTTAGCTCCTCAGAAGTAAAGGGGTACGCCATAATTCCCGCACTTCTCGAAGCCCTGACTGTTAGCGCAGCCGGGGCTTCTTTTTTTACAGAGTAGCCCCGGCTGAAGGACTTACCGAATGCGAATACGGCAAAGATGGACATTTAAAAAGCCTCAGCAGCTAGGCTACCCGAAGCTTTTTAGGGGCATTTATCTTGGCTAACAGCTAAGTATTCAAGACGCTACCGCCATTGGGGTGAATAGCTTGGCCGGTGATGTATGAAGCGTCTTCCGAAGCCAGGAACACGTAGGCCGGCGCTACTTCGGAGGGCTGGCCAGCGCGCTTCATGGTCGTTTCCTGCCCGAATTTGGCCACCTTTTCGGGCTCCATGCTGGCGGGGATGAGGGGCGTCCAGATGGGGCCGGGCGCTACCGAGTTGGCCCGGATTTTTTTCTCGGCGAGCTGCTGCGAAATCGAGCGGATGTAGGCCGTAATGGCGCCTTTGGTGGAGGTGTAATCGACAAATTGCTGGTTGCCCTTGTAGGCATTCACCGACGAGGTGGCGATGATGGAATCGCCTTCGTGCAAGTGCGGCAAAGCCGCTTTCACGACCCGTACCAGCGGGAAGAAGTTGACTTGAAACGTGTCTTCGAACTGCTCGTTGGGAATGCTGGCCACGTCGGTATTTACTACCTGCTCGGCGGCGTTGCTCACCACCACATTGAGCTTGCCCAATTGCGCTAGAGTCTGGGCCACCACGTCTTCGCAGAATTTTTCCTCGCGTAAGTCGCCCGACAGCAATACGCACCGGCGGCCTTCCTGCTCCACGAGCTGCTTGGTTTCGTCGGCGTCGCCCTGCTCTTCAGGCTTGTATACGATGGCTACGTCGGCCCCTTCGCGCGCGAAGTGCACGGCTACGGCCCGGCCGATGCCCGAATCGCCACCGGTGATGAGCGCCACCTTGTCTTGCAGCTTTTCGCTGCCCTTGTAATTGGGCCGGATGTACTCCGGCTGCGGGTTCATTTCGCTTTGCAGACCGGGCTGGTGGTCTTGGCTCTGCGGGGGAAAGGTTGAGGGATGAGTTTCCATGGCACTAGAGTTTATGGCAACGGCTGAGGACCGGAGCTGGGTGAAAAAGATATAGCGGTAGTTTTCGGGTAATGCTACCTTGCCTTTGCCTGAGCCAAGCAGCTTGCGGCAAAGCTACTTGGGCGTCAAATCCGAATTGGCGGGGCCGGCTAGCAGGTGGCCGTAGGCGTCGAAACGCGAGCCGTGGCAGGGGCAGTCCCAGCTGGTTTCCAGGTCGTTCCAGTGCACCACGCAGCCCAGGTGTGGGCAGATGGCCGAGCACTCGTGCGTCTGGCCCTGCGGGTCTTTATACACGGCTACTTTGGTGAGGCCGTGGCGCAGTACTGCCCCGGTGCCGGGCTTGATGTCGTCGGCCGAGGCTACGTCGCCGCCAGTCAGCAGGTCGGTGTAGTCGGCTACCACGCTGGCATTATCGGCGGCAAATTCTTTGAGTGATTCTGGCTTCAGCGTAACGCGGCCGGGGTCGTAGAGCTTGGCCCAGGGGTTGTCGTGGCCCAGAATGAGGTCGCGCAGCAGCATAGCGCCCAGCGTGCCGTGGGTCATGCCCTGGCCCGAGTCGCCGGTGATGATATACACGTTTTCCGCATCCAGCGGATTATGGCCGATGTAAGCCAGGCCGTCGTTGGGTTCCAGCACCTGGCCCGACCAGCGGTAGTCGATTTGCGTGATTTGTGGGAAGTGCGCGCGCGACCACTCTTCCAGGCAGGCCAGACGCTCCTCGGGGTCGTCGTGGCCCACTTTGTGGTCCTCCCCGCCGATAATGAGCAAGTCGTATTCGGCGCCTTCTACCGTCTGCAACCGGATATAATGGTAAGGATCGGCCGTATCCCAGAACATGGCCGTGGCCACCGAGCCTTTGGGTACGCGGCCCGCCACCACGTAGGTGCGGTAGGGCGACTGCTTGGTGTGCATCACCACCCGGTCGTTGAAAGGCGAGTTGGTCGCGATTACCACCGCCTGCGCCCGCACGGTAAAGCCTGCGGTGGTGCGGACGCTGGCCGAATCGCCGCCGGTTACGTCGGTTGCGTGGGTCTGGGTAAATATGCGCCCGCCCTGCGCCAGCACGGCGTTAGCCAACCCGCTGAGATACTTCAGAATGTGAAATTGGCCCTGGCGGGGGAAACGCAGGCACTCGCCGGTCGAGAAGCCCGTGGTGTCCGCATCGGGCAAGAGCTCTACCTCGGTGAGGCCGGCGCGGTGCGCAGCCGCAAGCTCGTCTTTTAATTTCTGCGAATTGCCCTTTTTAGGGAGAAACAGGAAGCCATCGAGGCGAATAAAATCGCAGTCAAGCTGCTCGTCATGAACAATCTGCTCAATCTGGTCGATGGCCGTGGAGTGGCTGTTGGCCGCCAGCCGTGCCCCTTCCTCCCCAAACAGCTGCTCTAGGGAGGAATAGCGCTCATCGATGGCGTTGGAGAGCTGGGCAGTAGTACGGCCGCTTTCGCCACTGGCAATATCGCCGTCTTCGAGCACCACCACTTTTTTACCAGCTTTGCCCAGTAAGTAAGCCGTGGTAAGCCCCGCAATGCCGGCCCCCACGATGACCACGTCGGTAGTCGTATTTTCGGTAAGAGGAGCGAGGGCCGCCGGAGCGGCCGCCGTGCCAAACCAACTCGATATAGTAGCCCCGGAAGTGCGGATGGGGTCAACGGAAACAGCCATGCGAAAAGTATAGAAAAAGCCAGTAAGCGACGGGTAGCTTACGCCCGTAACCACGAAAGCGTTAACGAGGAGCTTGCACCTGGCAGCAAATTCAGTGCTCACCGGTGGTTGATAACCGGCAAAGCCAGCCTTGTTCAGCGCCATTGGCTAGTTTGCAGCAAGCAGTGGGGGTTGAACTTCCGTTTACTACTGCGGTAGCCGAAGTGGTCGCTGAAGAGTTGCCAACGCTGCTGGTAGAGTACGATGCCGGCTCGGGCTTGTCGGACCGATGGCCGCCCCCCTACTCCAGCACAACTTTTACGCTATTTTGAGAGCTTGCTAACTGCGTCAGGTATTCAGCCCTACGCCGAGGCTACTCGGTGCGCGGTGCTGCTCGATGCGGCGCGGATCCTGCACGACGGTAGTTGCCCGCAACTGTTTCAGGCGACAAGATTATGCGCCAGGGCGAGCCCAGCACTACTCGGGTCTATTTACTGGCTGTCAATGAGATCTGCCTTACTCTCTTAATAAAATCTGACCAAAAGGTGATGGCCCACGACTCGCGAAGAATGCGGGGCAACGGCCCCCTTAATAGTTGCCAGAGCCTCAGATTGATATAACTTAGGGGTGATTATTGAGCCTATTCACGAGGCCAAAGCGCAAGCTTACGCGGCCGTGCGCGAAGACCACCGATCATTGCTACCCTACGGTGGCGCTTGCTTTTTTCAGCGCCGGTTGTAGCTTAGCCCCTGCCCTTCTCTCCTCCCTTTCCCCCAACCCTTTCGTGGATGCCGATTTTCGGCACTAGCCTCGCTGTTTCTAACGCAGCTTGGGGCCAGCGCTGCGAAGCCGCGTCTGCCTAGCTTGTGCTGTGGACTCTGGTAGCCCGTGCGGATGAGCTAGCTGCCTGATAATTGATAACTGTTCCCTGCTAATTGATATGACTGCGCCCACTCTTTACCGGCCCGAGTTTGAGCACGATTCGTGCGGCACGGGCTTCATCACGTACATCGACGGGCGCAAAAGCCACCAGATTGTGGCCGATGCCCTCACCATGCTCGCCAACATGGAGCACCGCGGGGCCTGCGGCTGCGATTCTGACTCGGGCGATGGCGCGGGCGTGCTCATTCAGCTGCCGCACTGGTTTTTGCTGGAGGAAGGCGTGAAGCACGGCATTCGGCTGCCCGAGCCGGGCAACTACGGCGTGGGCATGGTCTTTTTTCCAAAAAAGGAGAAACTGCGCGAGGCTTGCCGCGACATCATTGCGGCCTCGGCCGCGCGCCTAGGTATTCAGGTGCTAGGTTACCGGCCGGTGCCGGTACGCACCGAGGGCATTGGTGTCACGGCCTTGTCGGCCGAGCCAGCCATCGAGCAGCTATTCCTGAGCCGGCCCACTGGGCTAGCCACCGAGGCTGACTTCGACCGTAAGCTTTACGTGCTGCGCCGGTTGATTATCAAGAATTTGAACGAGCAGCTGCCGGCCGCCCTCGATGCGTTTTACTTCGCTTCGCTCTCGTGCCGCACCATTGTCTATAAGGGCCAGCTGACCACGTTTCAGGTCGGCATGTACTTCCCCGACCTCAGCGACGAGCGCGTGACCTCGGCGTTTGGGCTGGTGCACTCGCGCTTTTCGACCAATACCATGCCTTCGTGGAAGCTGGCGCAGCCGTTTCGCTACCTGGCTCACAATGGCGAAATTAATACCCTGCGCGGCAACCTAAACTGGTTTTACGCCGGCCTGCCGACCTATACCTCGCCTTATTTTTCGGCCGAGGAAATGAAGATGCTGCTGCCGGTAGTTGACCCTGGCCAGTCGGACTCGGCGTGCCTCGACAACATCGTGGAGCTGCTGCTGCACTGCG
>CAZERY010000039.1:0-20956 GCA_964514915.1 uncultured Hymenobacter sp. | reverse complement strand
GCCTAACCTAAATGGCCTGCATTCTGTTAATCGACTTCCCTGACTCAGCACTAGCTGCCTAAAAAGAGCGTTTAGCATAACCCACGCGCTGGAGCACATCGCAGCTAGGGCAGTGCTACACAAGTACTTGCAGCAGTGGTTCCAGCACCTGCCAGACATTGGCGGCCAGGAGGCGCTGGCCAGCGGCATTGGGGTGCACCCGGTCGGCGAGGTTGAGCTCGGGCCGGCCGAGTACGCCAGCTAGTAAGGACGGGATGAAAGGCACGCCTTCAGTATCGGCTAGGGTGCGAAACAGGGCGTTGAAGTCTTGCGCGTAGCGGCTGAGGCCCGGCAAGCCGAGCGGGCCCAGGTCGAAGGGGAACTCCAGGCCGGCCAGTACTAGCTGCACCGCCGGAAACTGCCGACGCACCTCCGCCAGGATGTAGCGAAGGTTGGCCACTGTTTCGCGCACGGCAATGCCCCGTAGGCCATCATTGGCACCCAGGGCCAGTACAAACACGTCGGGTGCCTGGCGGGCTAGCACGCTGGCTAAGCGTTGGCGGCCACCTGCGCTCGTCTCGCCGCTCACGCCGTAGTTGAGGGCCCGGTAGGGAAGGCCCGCAGCCGTCAGCTTTTCCTGAATGCGGGCCGGAAAGCTATCGGCCGCCGGCAGGCCGTAGCCCGCCGTAAGGCTATCGCCGAAGAAAATGATGTTTTTCATGCAAAAAGCCGCCCCGCCACCCAGCCTGCTAGGGCCGACGGCGGGGCGAAAAGAACTGATAGCGACTAGGTAAAGAGTAGGGCAAACTTCTTTTTAGCTAGCAACCCGGCGGTATTGAAAGCCCAACCCCATGCTTTATTAACCCAGAATGGCGTCGGAAAATTTCGAATATTTCGCAACTGCTCCTCAAAAAATCTGGTGGCAAGTGCCCCGACTTATCAGCCAAAGCTGTACATAGTGGGCTAGCCTAACCCTCTGAAAACGGAGTAGTGCAGCCTCGCTAGCCCATGATAAAGCTCAGCCCGAAGAAGAACAGCAGCTGCACTAAGTACACCAGCGGCGCCAGCGCGTTGCGCTTAGGGAAAGGGCTGCGCACGAAGAGGAGTTGCAGCACCAAGGCCAGCAAAAACCAGTCGCGGAAATTGCGCAGCGGCACCAGCTCGGCAGTCCAGTGCCAGAAGTCGAAGTGGCCCGCAACCGGCTCCAGGCACAGGTCGAAGCCCACCATCAGGATGGTGCCCACCAGCACGCGAGCCACCCACGGCACCGGTAGGTAGGCAGCTAGCATACCTGCTAGGTAAGTGATTATCACCCAGTTGAGGCCGATGAGCCACGGCGCGCCCATGTACTGTGGCCCCAGGGTAGCACCGTAGGTATAGTGCCCAAACAAGATGCCCCAGTTGGTGCCTACCACCTCGGCCACCATACCAAGCAAGAAAACCTGGAACACGAAGAGCCAAAACGACAGGTTGCGGTCGGGTTGAAAAACGCCCAGCAGCGCCGCCGTGAGCAGCAGCGTGAGCGGCGTGTACTTGAGGTAAAAGGCCTTATCCTGGCTGAAAGCCAGCCCCACAAAACCAGTAAGGTGAAAAAGCAAGACTAAGCCTTGTGCTAGGCGCAGCCGTGTGCGAAAGGCGGCGGGCGGCGCGGGTACGTTTGAAAACTCCATAATTTTACTAACTATGAGTTATAAATCAGGAGTTATGGATTGGTGCGGTAAGGCCGCTGAGGCTAATTCATAACTCATAATTCACAATTCATAATTAACCAATGAGCTCGGCGACAATTTTGGCCGAAAGTAAACACAGCGGAATACCGCCGCCCGGGTGCACCGAGCCGCCACAAAAGTACAGCCCGGCTAGCCGGCCCGAAAAGTTGGGGTGCCGTAAAAACGCCGCCAGCGCATTGTTGCTCGAACTACCGTAGAGCGCGCCCCCAAACGACGACGTATCGGCTGCAATGCCAGGCGGCGTCCAGGTTTTTTCAGTTCGAATAAAAGGCTCTATGTCAATACCCAGCACGCGGCTGAGCTTAGCTAGCACCACGTGCCGGGTGTGCGCCGTGAGGGCGGCCCAGTTCTGGCCTTCATCGTGGGGCACGTTTACCATCACAAACCAGTTTTCGTGGCCGGGCGGGGCGTCGGTGGGCGTTTTTTTACTCGTGATGTTGACGTACACCGTCACGTCGTCGGCCACGGTTTTCTGCTGAAAAATAGCGTCGAACTCCTTCTGGTAATCGGCCGAGAAGAAGATGTTGTGCAAGTCCAGCTCGGGGAATTCGCGGCCGATGCCCCAGTAAAAAATCAGCGCCGACGATGAGCGCGGCTGCCCGAGCGTGCGCTCGGGCGCGGGCTGGCTCGGCAACAGGCGGCGGTAAGTGGGCACTACATCCATGTTGCTCACTACCAGGCTAAAGTCGTAACTATCCTGATCGGTGCGCAGGCCGGTAACGAGGTCGCCGGCCGTCAAGATTTCGCGCACCGGCTCATTAAATCTGAATTTCACTCCGAACTCTTCGGCTAGCCGGTGCAGGCTGCTGGCAATGGCGTAGATGCCGCCCTCGGGGTAAAACGCCCCAATACCGTGCTCCAGGTGCGGAATGAGCGAGAGCGTGGCCGGCGCCTGGTAGGGGTCGGAGCCGTTGTAAGTGGCATAACGGTCGAAGAGCTGCACCAGGCGCGGGTCGCCGCCAAACGCGCTGGCGTGGCGCGCGTGCATGGTGCCCGTGAGGCCCAGCGTGGGCAGGGCCGCCACGGCCTTCAGCGTTTCGGGGCTAAAATACGTGCTGGCCTTGTGCAGCGACTTGTGCAGAAAAGTACCCGCCGTGGCGTCGTAGGCCCGGCCGCTACGCTGCAAAAAGGCCTCGACTTTGGTGGCTGGCACGCCTAGCTTACGCTCAACTTCGGCGGCAAACCGGCTGGCCTCGGCCCAGGCCGTGAGGCGGGTGCCGTCGGCAAAAAAGTAGTTCGTTATCGGGTCGAGGCGCTCGTAGCGGAAGTAGTCGGCCGGCTCGCGGTGGGCCAGCCGGAAAATATCGTCCACCAGCTGCGGCAGCGTAAACAGCGATGGCCCGGCATCGAAGCGATAGCCGCCGGGCAGCTCAAACTGGTGCATCTTGCCCCCAAACGAGGCGCTGGCCTCAAATACGGTGACGGAGTGCCCGGCTACTGCCAGCCGTACCGCCGCCGCCAGCCCGGCCACGCCGGCCCCGATAATCGCTACGGGTTGCTTTAACAGGCCTGTAGATTTCTTGTGCATTCACTAGTAAACTCCTGAAAGCCCGAATAGGTCATAGGTGGTGCCTTTATCTTTTTGCTGCTACATACCAATGCCAGCTTCGAAATACAGTCGTACAAAAGTCGTCCACTCGCAAGCAGCTCAGTGATAGGGAGTGGCAGTAAGCGAGTCATCTGGCGGAAAAGGCGGCAGGGCCTGCTCGGTTAGGTCTTCCCGATGCTCAAACAGCGAATCAGCTTTAGCAACGCGGCTTACGGAGAAGACTTCGCCGTTAATATCTCCTTGGCCGAAAGGGATATTATTAAACGCCACGACGGCAGTAGGAGCTACTTCGGTAGTAGCGGGGTTCAGGGCGTTGACGTAGGGCAAGTAGGCCGCCTTGGGCGTGGCGCTAAGGCCACGGAAGCGGGACGCATAGCAAAACTTAATCGCTGCGAAGCCGCCGTGGTCAGCCTTGAAGGCACTTTTGAGAATGCCGCTGCGTGGAATGCGGTAGACCCGGTAACCCGCCGAGTACTCGGGGCGCACACCGCCCGGCTGGTCGAAGAGCACCACGGCATTGCCCTCGAAGCCATCGGGCAGTACGTACATCGCATCTTCCGTGCGGGCGGCGCAACGGCTCAGCAGTAGCACACTCAGCAGCCCGCAGAAATGCAAAGTGCTCATTTGCAAGATTTAGTTATGCCCGGAGGCGGAAAGAGAATCTTCTGGGGGAAAAGGCGGCAGGATTTGGTCGAATAAAGCTTCTCTTTGTTCAAACAGGGAGTCTGCTTTGGCAACACGACTCACAGAAAAAATGTCGGCGCGTGCTTGCCCTTGGGTAGCACCCGTGTAGTTGAAGCAGATGATAGTAGTAGCAGCGACCCCAGGAGTTGCGGGATTTAAAGCGTTAATGTATGGTAGATAGGCGGCCGCAGGCGTCGGGCCTATCCCCCGGAATCGAGAGGCATAGCAGAACTTAAGGGCTGCGTATCCGCCGTGTTCATCGGGTTTGAACGCAGTTTTTAAGATACCACTACGCGGAATGCGGTACACTCGGTATCCGTTCGAATACTCGACAGGTACCCCGCTAGACTGATTAAATATCACCGCCGCGTTTCCTTGGAAGCCATCCGGCAGCACGTACACGGTGTTCTGCTTTTGGGAGCCGCAGTTGCTTACCAGCAGCACTCCGAAAACGTACAAAACATTTATGCGTGAGGTCATGGGTTGTGCGGGGCGGTAGTAAACGAGTCATCCAGCGGAAAAGGCGGCAGGGCTTATTCGGGAAAGAAACCACAAAGGTGAGTACTGAATATAGTAAAGTTGCAAGGGATATACTAAGGTTTGGGCTCACCTTACAAACCAACATTTGTCACCCCCTCGTCCTCATTCCGCTGAATTGCCCTCAATATCTCTCGCCTATTCACCTTCAGGTCAACCGGATTCGTGTCGAAAAACGGCTGATTATAGATGCTAACACTCACTGCCCGGCCTTGCTTCCAGGCACTCATCACTTCGCCGTACTCATTGACGATAAGCTGCGCGAACAAAGGAGTCATTGGGGCTTGCCGGTCGCCAAACAACGCGGCGAAGGGACCATTTAACTCCGGGTTGTAGCGGGCCGGCGCAACTCCCAAAAATACCCGAACTCCGCGAATATCAACGAAGGCTTCGGCGGCAGGAAATTGGTCGCCCGTCATCTGGCCCGCGATAGTAAGTAGATGTGTGCCGTTACGCAAGTCCTTCGTGGTAATAGTGAGCGAGGCGTGCACGTCGATATCCGGGCTCTGGTACCGGCCAGCGGCAGTCTCCGCCACGTAGGGAATAACAGCTCTATCGTTGCCGTAGAGATGAATATTTAAGGCCGGGCCACGACCTGAGCCGTTGCCGGTAGAGCCTCCAGAAATGTACGTCGGTGAATCTGCATAAAGAATATTACCCCCATAAAGAGCCGTAGATAGAGTGACCCGTCCTTGCGTCGAATATCGTTGTGCAGCAATAAGATAAGTCGTGATGGCAGTTAGCCGCGACGTCACGCCCGAAGACGTGCTAAAGCCCCGGTTATCCCCAACCCAATTATGAAAGGCAAAATAACGCGGAGGCGCAAAAACGCGGACGTAAATCTTAATGCTAAAATTTCCCCAGCGGGACCTGGGCGTTATTAGGCCACTTTGTATCACCGCCGCCCGGTTACTAACCGGCGTGGGAGGAGGTGGTACTCACCCCAGGTGCGCGACGGCGGCGCGGCCACTGGTGGGCTGGGGTACGGGCTGGACTTTGCGTCCCAGCTGCGCAGCCGCAGCCCGGCCGCTGAGGAATGGATTAGCCATATACAAGAAAGCAGTACTTATCTGGCAAACTTAAACTATAGCGCCTTGATTTCCATGTTTTTGCCAGCTAGTCACTTATTCCAGGCGTTGATTAATGGCCTGTTCAATCCTGGACTTCTATAACCAGCTTACTCCACGGCCAGCACCAGGCCCTTTAGATACGCGCCCTCGGGGTGAAACAAGCTCACGGGGTGGTCGGCGGGCTGGGTGAGGCGGTGCAGGATGCGCGCCGGCCGCCCAGCCTCGATGGCGGCGGCCAGCACTGCGCCTTCAAACAGCTCGGGGCTAACTACTTGCGAGCATGAAAAGGTGAATAGCAACCCGCCCGGCGCCAGGTGCGCAATGCCGGCCGCGTTGAGACGCTTGTAGCCCATGAGGGCGGCGTGGCGTGCACCCATGTGCTTGGCAAAGGCGGGTGGGTCGAGCACCAGCAGGTCGTACTCGGCCGAGTGGTTTTTGAGAAACGTGAGCACGTCTTCGGGGTAGGCAGCGTGGCGCTCGGGGTGGTGCGACAGCTCGGCGTTGCGCTCGGTGAGGGCAATGGCTTTCTTGCTGCTATCGACGGAGTGCACCAGCTCGGCCCCGGCTTCCAGGGCGTACACCGAGAAGCCGCCCGTGTAGCAAAACGTGTTGAGCACGCGGCGGCCGGGGGCGTAGCGGGCCAGCAGGGCGCGGTTGTCGCGCTGGTCGATGAAGAAACCGGTTTTCTGGCCCGTCTCCCAATCGACGGCAAACTGGTGGCCATTCTCGTGCACCAGGTGCTCGTGGCCGGTGCTCTCGCCCAAGAGGTAGCCGTTTTTACCTTCGCCCACTACCTGGCTAGGAGTGGTTTCGGCACTCTTGTCATAAATGGCCCGCAGCTTATCGCCAAACACAACTTGCAGGGCGCTAGCTATTTCGGGGCGAGCGCGGTACATGCCCACGCTGTGCGCCTGCACCACGGCCACGTCGCCGTACACGTCGATGATGAGGCCCGGCAGGCCATCGCCCTCGGCGTGCACCAGCCGGAAAACGTTGGTTTGGTGCTTGGTGCCTGGTGCTTGGTGCTTGGGCTCCACTAGGCCAAGGCGTTGGCGCAGGGCGTAGGCATTGGTTAGCCGCTTCACCCAAAAGTCGGGGGTAGGGAGCGTAGCTTCGGGCCCAAAATCGAGCATCCGCACCGCGATGGAGCCGCCGCTGGCGTAGTGCCCTACGCCCAGTAATTCGCCCGCCTGGGTTTCGACGCGCACGGCCTCGCCCTCCTGCGGCTCGCCCTGCACGCGGGCAATGGCCCCCGAAAACACCCAGGGGTGGCGGCGGCGCAGGGAGTGGTCTTTTCCGTTCTTGAGGACAATGGTAGGCATTTTGTTGGCTGTTAGCTGCTGGCTATTAGCTGTTGGCCTACCGCTGAAACTGGGGATTAGCTTGCAAAAAAGCGCTAACAGCCAACAGCTATTGGCCAACAGCTAGGCAAATTTACGCTGGTACACCGGGCCGCGCAGCCGAAACTGCGCCCACATGGCCGGGTAAAGCAGGCAGTCGAGCCAGCGGCGACCGGTGCTGAAGGTGATGTCTTCCACGATGCTGCTGCCGCCGCCCGGCGCGGGCTCGATGAGGTGGCGGTGCCGCCACTGCCGCAGCGGCGCGGGTAAGGTTTGGCCCTCATCCACAAAGTAGTGCGTGCCGTCGGGCAGCACGCCAGTAGCGGTGATGAGCGAGGTCCAGCGCCAGCGCTTGGGCCCCACTTGCAGCTCGATGATAACCGTGTCGCCGGGGTTGCTGCCGTCGTAGCGCAGCAAATTCATTTTGGGGAAAGGCGGGGCCAGCGCCACAAACAGCTCGCGGGTGAAGCCGGCCAGCACGGTGGCCGGCGGCTGGGCCACGGCAAAGCGAAGAAGCAAGTGCATACCGGGGCTGTACGTCAGCGCCCGGTAGGGCGGGCGTCGAGTGAGCCGATTTTAGGCTGAATCTGAATGATGAAGCGCTTATTTTTCTGCTCCTGGGCGTAGCCGTTGTAGCGCCCGGCGCCCCGGTAGCCGCTGCCGGCCGGTATCACCTCAATGTTTTTGGGGAAGCGCAGGCCGGCAGTTTGCCAGAGGTACACCACGGCGAGCGCCCGGTTGTAGCTCAGCTCGCGCACGGCTTGCAAGTCGGCATTTTGGGGCGCGCTGGCGGCAAAGTTGGGGTTCATCGCCGCCCGGCCCTCGATGATGACCAGGTACTGAATGCCATCGTTGCGCAGGCTCTGCATCTGGCGCAGCAAAAACTCCCCGGCGTCGATGAGCGGCTGCCGGGCCGCCGGCGGCAAGTCGTAGCGGCCGGGCTGGAAGAGCACTTCAAAATTCAGCTCGTAACGCTTATACGTTTGGTTGTAAACGAAATAACGCGAGTTGTCGAGCCGCTTCAGGGCTTCCTTTATTTCGTCAATTTTCCGCTTTTCTTGCAGCTGCACTTGCAGTCGGGCATTCGCTCTCTCCAAGTCGCCCTGCTTGTCTTGAAACAGCTTGTAGCTCAGCACAAACAGCACCAGCATTGTCAGAAACAGGGCCGTCATAAGGTCCACGTAGCTGGGCCAGAAAAAGTCTTTGCTTTGTTTCATGTAGAATGCAAATGACCGTCATGCTGAGCGTAACGAAGCATCTCTGCCACATTGCATGGGGTAGTAAGCCCGCGAAGCGACCAAAATGCTTCCCTTTGCTCAGCATGACGTTCTCACTTTAAGATTACTTCCTGGCAGTCTTATTCTCTCCATTTACCAGCCGCTGCAACCAGTTGGGCCGGGTCAGCTTTTCGAGCACCGTATTGGTGCGGTCCACCTGCGTAAGTAGTTGCTGCTGCAAGGCCGAGTCGGCGGCCAGGCGCTGCTGCATGGCTTGCAGCGCCTCCGCAGTGCGTAGGGCCTGGCGCTCCTGCATCTGGTTGAGCTGCTGCTGGGCAGCGGGCAGCTGCTGGCTAAGCGGGCGCAGGAAATCGACAAACTGCTGGTAGATGTTCTCGTCGCGCAGCTTTTGGAAGTAGGCGCGCAATTCATTGTCGGCCAGTTGCTTTTCGGCCTGCATGGCGTCGAGGCGCTGGCGCACGATGCCCTGCATCTGGTAGGCTTCTTCGCTGAGCGTTTGGTTGATCTGGTCGCCCACGTTGCGCAGCAGCTGCCCGTGCTGGCTAAAAAACTGCACCTGCTCGCGAATGCGGGCGTCGTGCTCGGCCAGGTAGCCGGGCACCTGCGTGAGGGCTTGCTCCAGGGTACTCAGGCGGTTGAGCAGCGCCGTGACGGTGCGCGCCATCTCGGCGCCCTCGCTCACGGCCACGTTCAGCGACTGCTGGTAACCCAGAAATTTCTCAAACGACGCGGCGCTCTCGTCCACGCGGTCAAACACCCGGATGGTGGCGTTGGCCAGCTCCGAATAGCCAATGGTTTGCAGCTTTTCCAGGAAGCTTTTCTGGATGCTGATATTATCGGTGATGCTGCTGATGAGCGGCGTAAACTCCGCAATTTTCGAGAAAAAATCAGCCTGAATTTTACTGAAAAAATCCCGGTTGAAGGTGTCTAGCACTGCTTTCAGGCTGCTCATGCTGGCCTGCATGTCCGAGTTGAGCTTGGGCAGCAGCGCTTTTTGCAGGAAGTTGTAGTAGCCGTTTTTGCCGCGATCGCGAGTGGCGCGGGCGCGCTTGAGGCGCTCGTTGCCAGCCAGCGTGAAGCCCAGCCCAAACAAGCTGCCGCACATGGCAATGAGCACGCCGCCCAAAAAGTGCGTCACGTCGGCATTGGCAAACGAGCCGTTGCCGCCAAACGGGTTGACCAGCGCCAGCAGCCCCAGAATAGCCCCGCCAAACGTGCCGAGCAGCCCCAGGTACAGCGGCGTAGCAATCTGGGCCTGAATCTCTTCTTCGAGCAAATTAGCTTCACGCTCCGAGATGTCGCGCAGGGTATTGAAGTCGGCCGCCGCGCCCTTGTTGGCGCGCAGGTAGTCGTTGGTATCGGTCAGGACTTGGCCAAACTGCGGGCTAGCCGCGTTGGCGGCTACCGCGTCGTAGAGCAGCGCCGTGCCGGTTTCGGTGGTGGCGCTGGCTTTTTCGATACGCAGCTGGCTAGCGCCGGGGTACATGGCCGCAATTTGACTGATAAGCTGCCAGTTGCGGCGAAATACCAGCACCTGCCAAGCTACCAGCCCGCACACCAACCCAAATTCAAAAAGCTGTAGCATACTACCAAGTTAGCAGCCAGGGCGTGCTTAGTGCACCAGTAGCCGCGCCCGGCTCACCACCTGCCAGCCGTCGCCCTGCCGGGCTAGCTGGCCCGGCGCGTCGGCGCTCACCGCCGCAATGCGCCCGGTGGGCAGGTCAAACTCAAAAAATTCGCACAAGTGGTGCAAGCCATCGCCAATCAGCTTGGCCTGGTTAACGAGCGGGTTGAGGGTAAAAGTAGCTTTTTCAGAATCTTCCTGGTTGATAGTGAGTGCGATAGGTAATTGCGGCAAGGGCTCGGTAGCGAGCTTATTATCACGCAAAAAGCCGGTTTCCTGGGCCGGAGCATAGCGGGCAGTGCTGCGTGTCGTTGGCTCTTCGGGTACTGCTTCCGCCACGCTCAATATTTCTTCCCCGGAGCCCAGTGGCGCGGTGCTGGGCTCCGCGGCCGACGCTTTGGCAGGCCCGGTAGTGGCCGGCAGGCTATCCTTGGGCGATGGCACTTGCCCAGTTGGCTGTTGCATAGCGGGTTGCGCGTTCATCTGCTGAAGCTGTTGTTTTAATTCCTCATTCTCTTTGCGGAGCTTAAACTCGTAGTCGGTCGGTGGCTGAACGGTTCTAGCCGTCTTGAGGGAAGCGGGGTGGTCAGCTTCTTCCCGAGCCTTGGTACGGGCGTGGTGAATGGCGCGGTGGTAGTGCTTGCTGGCCCAGCGCCGCACCAGCCAAGCACCGAGCGCAAAGCCGATCGTGCCCGCCAGCAGGCTGCCGAGCACAACGTGGTGCACCCACCAACCCAGCTCGGGCGCACTAGTGCCCGCAGATTCGGCCAGCGCGGGCAGGCCAGCGGTCAACAATCCTAACTTTCCTATTGATCTGGTCAAATGTCTCATAGTGAAGTGGGAAAGGGAGGCTAGACCAGCGCTTGCTCGCGCAGCTCCCGCGAAAGCACGTAGAGCGCGTGGCGCAAGGGCAGGAAAAACAGCGTTTCCGGGATGGCCTCGCCCCGCGGCAAGGTATCGGCGTAGCGCTGGCGGCTGAGGTTGAACGAGTCGCCGAGGGCAGCCCTGAGGTCGCGCAGCACCAGGCCAGGCGGATTTTTGATGCCCAGGCTGCTTTGCAAGCGCGTGAGGTCCGGGTCGCTCAGCAGCAAGTCGAGGCAGTGCTCGACGTTGGCGATGACGGCCTTTTTCACATCCTCCGTAATATCGGCGGGCTGGAGGTGGCGCAGCTCGGTAGCTGCGTCGGTGCTGCCCGTGCCGATGGGCTGCACCAGCGGCGGCTCTTCGGCGGTGCTTTGGGCGTCGAGGCCAGTGGCGAGCACGCCGCCGTTGGCGGTGGTCTGCTTGGGATCGTCGGCCAATACGATTTTGAAATTCTCGGGCACGGGCACCTGCATCACTTTGGCTAGCAAGGTGCTAGCCAGCTGCTCTAGCGGGCGCAGGCTAGCACCGGGGCACAGCAGCCGCAGGTACAAGCTGCCGCGCCCCGTGAAGCACAGGTAGCGCGGCGGGGCCAGCCCACGCAGGGCCGTCACCTGGCCCAGGTGGTACACCAGCGCCCCAAAGTGCAGGTAAAACAGCACCCGCAGATGCTGGGCGTGCAGCAGCCGCTCGCCAAATTGAAAATCCTTTTCGTAGTTGAAAAGCAGGCTAGCCACTTCTTCGGAGCCAAACTGCGGGTTGTTCAGCACCACGTCGAGGCAGCGGCGGGCGCCGGCCGCGCTGGGCGGCAGCGGCGCGGCGGCAATGCTGTCGAGGCCGAAGCGCACGAGGCCGTTGTCTTTGCTGCCGCGCACGTCGGCCGCCCCGTCGCCCCACAGGTCATTGCCCGCAAAGCGGAATGAGCTACTAAATACCGGTTTATGCTTGCGCAGGCCGGTGGCGGGGTCGGGCTGGTCGGCGTAGAAGAGCACGTCGCTGGTGCCGCCGCCGATGTCCACAAAGGCCGCGTTTTCGCCGGGGCCCGGTGTCACGAGGCCGCGCCGGGTGAGGAAAAAGTACGGCACCGACGACTCGGGCAAGTACGTGGTGCCGCGGCTGGTGTGAAACACCTCGCGGAACAGCGTGTCCCACTCGCGCTGGTAGAGCCCGCGGCTGAACTCCGAGAAGCTCAGCGGCGCGAACCAGACCACTTGGGTCGCCGCCAGGTTGCCGCCGTGCAGCGCCGCTTTGTACTTGAATAGCAGCAGCATCTCGCGGAAAAACGCCCGCACCCGGTGCCGCGCCATTTCGCTGGGGTCGCCCCACTTGAGGTTGGTGTGGTACGATTCGTTGGTTTGCTCCTCGGTATTAATGCCGAAACCCACGTTCACGTTGGCCAGCAGGCGCGGCGGCTCTACGGGGAAGCCGGCCGCCTCGCTCGTGGCCGTGCGAATGGGAAACTGGTAAGGCGAGCCCCCGGTGCCCAGCAGCGGCGGCACAAACTCGCGCTGCTGGTACAACTGCCAGCGCTTCAGCTGGATATTGCGCGCCGGGTCGTCCTCAATACCCCGAAATAGCCGGTCGTAGGGCGTGCGCTCGGGCTCGTCGGTCGCCTTTTTGAGCAGCGCCACCGCCGAGTCGTCGGGCCCGAAGGCCAGCGGCTGCGGCGGCTGGTTGGGGCCATCGTGGTAGGCCACGTGGGTATTGGTGGTGCCAAAGTCGATGGCAAACCGGAATTCCTTGGTGCCCTGCTGCACCTCGCGCCACTTGGGCACCACCAGCGCCCGCCCGGCGGCCGGCGCGGGGCTGATGATTTCGAGGTAGTCGAAGTGCGTGCCCCGCACCTCGTAGTAGGTGCTGCCCTCGTCGGTGCCGGTCTTGGCGGTGCGGCGGTAGGCGGTGGCGCTTTGCTCGGTGCCGGCCTCGCTCAGGGCGCGGCTATTCACGCCGAAGCGCAGCTCGATATTCTTCGTTAAAAGGCTCACATCAATGTTATTGGCATCGATGAGCATGACTTTGTAGAAGTCGTTGTACTGCGGCGCGTTCAGGATTTTAACGAACGGAAACACCGATATCGCCACGTTGGTCACCAGCAGGCGGCCCAGGCCGCTGGTGCGCGGATTGGGGTAGTAGGCGCGCTCGTAGTCGATGGTGCCGCCGCTGCTCACGGGCACGCGTAGCTTCACGCGCACGCATTCCGGCTCCAGGCTCAGGCTGAGCTGGGCGGCCAGGTCGGCACTGGTGAAGTAGTCAAAATACCGAGCCGTAACGGGCAGCAGCGGCCACACGCTGGGCTGGTAGCCCGGTGCCACGCTCAGCTGCCCCGTCTCGAAGCGGCTGTTATCCACCTCATACGGCACCGCCAGCAGCGTTTCTTCTAGTAAGTCGTTGAGGGTGAGGTAAGGATAAGGCAGCTCGGGGCCGGGCAGCGTGCGGTCGGCCAGCGGGCGCGGGTCGGCGGCCGGCACCGCGCTGCCCGTGTCGGCAAAGAGCGTGTTGTTGAAATACTTTTTGCCGGGGGCTTGCAGGCCCGGGCGCAGCACTAGCGGCAGCGCGCCGGCGGGCAGCGGCCGCCGGGTGGGCGCGATGGTAAAGTCGGAGCTGCGGATAACGCCCTCGTCGGGGCGCACGCGCACTACTACCCCAGCTACTTCCACCTGGTTGCCGGTGCGGTCGGTGAGGGCCGGGTAGTCGGCTAGCTGGGCGGTGCCAGCCAGGTTCCACTTGGTGAGGATGCTGGGGTCGAGGACATCGCGCACGGCCGGAGCCAGCCGGGCCAGCGTGGCGTCGGCCACAAACGACTGGTACACAAAGTCCTGAAAGGCCTGCTCGCGCTGGGCGAGCCCCACGTAGCGCCCATCGAGGTAAAAGCCGCCGCCCTGGGGCCGCTGCACCGGCAGCGCCCGCGGCACCGGCGCCGGAAAAAACAGCGTGAGCGGCGACGTGCCGCCCACCAGCTGCGGCGCCCCGCCGTTGGCATCGGGGAAATACAGCAGCTCCAGCTCGCGCAAATTGGCAAAGCGGCTGTCGTTCAGGTACAGCGTGAGCACGTCGGCGAGCGAGCGGGTGGCGGGGTTTTCGCGCAGGCGGGCCAGCTCGGTATCGCGCCGCCAGGGGCGCAGCTCGAGCCGCTGCCCGGGCCCACGTCGCTGGAAGTAGTTGAAGACCAATTCCCACACGTCCCAGAACTGCCCCACCAGCCGGTGGTGCACCGAGTCGGGCTGCGCCGCGCCGGCCGGGCTAGCCACGAAAGCCAGCGCTGTCTCGACCAAATGCAGGCGCGCAAACGGCGACGGCAACGCCACCGCCACCCGCTCGGCGCGCGCGCCTTCGGGGTCGAGAATACCGCCGGGTCCTTCGATTTCGTTTTTGCCAATTTTGCCGGTGCGCCCCCAGCCCTCGTGGGTGCTGGGGCCGGTGCGATGTAGGCGCAGAATTTTTGCCATAATGCTGGTAATGTTTGGGGGGCGGCGCGGGCGGGGCGTCTTCCGCGTGGAGCTTCAATCGCGCCGCAACAAACCCTATTGGTACTGCAACTTATTCTCCACCACGCTAGCCGTGGCTTGGTCGAAGGCCTCGACCAGCCAGCGTAGCACGCGGGGCGCGTCGGGGTTGTCGAGGGTGGTTTTGCCCACGGCTTTGTTTAATTCTTCACGAATAGTGCTGGCCGTGAGACCCTTCTGCAACGGGTTCCAGGCGCTGGCGGCAATGGTTTTGTCGGCTACCATTTTGTTGAAATCAGCTTCGTCCACGCGCAGGCCGTTGAAGCGGCGCTCATTCACGCCAAGCTCGCGCAGCCAGCTTTCGTAATCGGTAAAGAAATCGGTGAGGTCGGCGAGCGGGCCCGAGCTGGCGGGCAGGTGCTTGCCCACCTTGCCAGCGCTGTAGAAGGGCGCGTTTTTGTCGTCGCCCAAATGGTAGCGGAAATAACGGGCGAAGTAGTGCAGCTGAATGAGCGGCCGCGCCACCTCGCGCCGTAGGGCGGGCGGCAGCTGGCTAAAGTCGGTGGTGGGCTCGTCGCGCTGCAAGCCAAACTCGTGGTAGGCCGGTGCGGTGCGGTCGAGCTGGCTAGCCGGCTGCGCCAGGAAGTGCGGAATGGCCAGCGCACCCAGCATTTCGAGCAAATGGGCCTGGTTGCGCTGCTCGGCCCGGCCGGGGTGGTTGGGCAGCGGCTGGCCGGCCTGGTCGCCGAGGTAATAGAGCGCCTCCAGCCCTTGCAGGTGGTCGGCATAGTAGCTGAGCGCCGTCTTCGTCTTGGTAATGAAGGCGTTGGAATCAATAAAATCCTGGCCGGCGGCCTTCTCCTCGGCCGATGGCTGCTGAAGCTTGAAGTAGGGCAGCACCACCAGGGCGCCGGCCGGCACGCTGGCGCGCACCTGCGGCTGCGGCAGCCCCGAGTCGGGATCGCGCAGGTTCTTGACCAGCAGCGGAAAACCCGCCGCGCCCGTGCCCCCGAAGATGGAGCTGATAAAAAATACCCGGTCGTCGGGGTTCAGCGTCTGGGCCAGGAAACGCATTTCCTTGGCCTGCACCAGCGAGTTGAGCACTACGCTGCCCACGTTGGGCGAGCCCCGGAAGCCCACGTCGAGGCTCGCCCCGAGGCTGTCGGGGGTGAACAGTAAATCGAGCAGGCCCTGGGTCTCGACCGACGTTTCGTTGTACTTCACAAATTCCTTAAACGACTGGCTAATACCGCCAAAATCGTACACAAACGAATCGCGGAGCCCTTCGGCCCCGGCCGTGTTGAGCTGGGCCAGGGTAGCGAGCGGCTGGCCAAAAAAGCCCTCGCCCACCGGCCGCTGGCCATCCTGGTGCAGCGCTTGGTGCAGCCGGGCGTAGCGCTTGAGCAGCTCCACGGTGCGGGTCACGTCGCCGTTCTGGGTGTCGGGGTCGACGAGCACGGGCACTACCAAGTCGCAGTTGGGCAGCTTGACGCCGGCCGCCAGCAGCATAGTGAGCGAGCGAAGCACGCGGGCCCCGGTGCCGCCCACGGCAAAGATGAAAAGACGAGCCAAGGGTGAATTGGAAAATAGATTGTTAATAACCAAACAGATATACCATCTGTCATTGCGAACACAGCGAAGTAGTCGAACCTGCACGATACCCGAACGATTCCGTTCTGGTGCGATTGCTTCGCTGTGCTTGCAATGACAGCCGATTTAAAACGGCGTAGTGCGGGCGTGATTCGACCAGCGCTTGAAAACGAGCGAAAACAACACGAACCACAGCGGCGCCACCACGGTGTTCACAATAATGAAATACCGCAGGTACGGCCCCCGAATGGCGCCCAGCCCCATGCTTACCTGGAAGGCCAGCAGCGCTCCGAGCCCGGCCGCCAGCAAGAGCATCAGCAGCCAATGCTGTGGCCGGTACCAGGTGCCCAGGCTGATGGCGTGGTTGAATATGTAGTAAAACACCAGCATCAGGGCCGCCGCCGTTAGTAGCGTGTAGAGGCCCACAGAGTTGAAAATCTCCGTTTTATAAAGGCCAAAATCCACTGGCTTGCGGTCGTAAAGCAGGCCAATGAGCGCCGCGTACAAAGAGTTGAAGAGTTGTTGCATAGAAGTTCGGCCGTTAGCTACTGACTGGTAGCGTTTGGCAGCTGAGAAAGCTAGTAGCCAGCAGCTTAACTGCCAGGAAAGTTAGTCTTGATTGGCGAGGGTAAAAGTGGTGGCAAACACCGGTTCTGGCTCGGCCGGAAACGTAGCGCGCAGGCCGGCTAGTATCTCGTTGAGGCGATAGGTGTGGGGCACGGGGCCGGGCAGGTTATCGTTTTCGGTACTCCACTGGCTCACCCAGGCCGGCACACCCGGCGCAGGTAAGCTGAGGGTAAGCGTGCTGCGGCCGGGCGGCAGCTGATCGAGGCGCACGCGCACGCGGTGGGTATACGGAGCTAGGGCGGCCGCATTTTTTTCATCAGCAGTCAACTCCCGGGCCGAGCCGGGCACCAGGCTGGCAGTACCGCCAGGAAGCTGCACGCGCAGATTGTGACCCAAAAAAGCCGGTTGCTGCCAGGCGGCGGGCAACTGGCTGAGATTGAGAGCTACGGTAAACTCGCCACCCTGGCGGGCATCTTCCACATCGAGCATCCGGCTAGCTGTGGCCCCGGCAAAGGAAATGGACGCGTTGCCGCTCGGCGCGAGTGGGCTACCCGCGGGCAGGCCGGTGAGCACCGCGGCCGCCGGGAGGGCCGGAAAGCTCAGCCCAAAAAAAGCCTGCTGCACCGACGGCGCCGGAGCGGGCAGCACCGTGCGCACGTAGCGCGCCACCGCGGCGGGCGGCCCCACCACCCAGATGTAATAGGGCAGTTTTCCCCTTTTGAGCACCCGTTTGGTGACGGGCGTCGTGACGGCCGGGTGGAAAGTACCCTCGAAGCGCGATACCTCGCCGAGCACTGCTACGGCCAGGCGCTGCCGGCGCACGGGCACCAGGGCCACTTTTATCAGGTTTTGGAGCTGCGACGAATTAGCCTTGTTGTCCGCCCCGTACACAAAGTCGGAGATGAGCACGCTCACTTCCTGGCTAGCCCCGGGCCGGCCCAGGATGCTGGCCAGAATATCGGGCAGCTCGGTACCTAGTGCGGCGCGATTTTGCTGGCCCTTCACCACTCTCAGCAAATCCTGAAACTTGACCGGCTCGCGCACGGTGTCTTTCAGCAGTAAGTAAAACCGGGCCTTATCGACCGCCGGGCTGCTGTACGTTTCGGTCAGTAAATTCCCCACTCGCTGCTGAAATTCGGTGGGTTGGGTAGCGGCCGTGGCCGTGGGCACAAAGCCCTTCATACCTCCCGAATACTCCATAAACACACTGACTTTCAGTGGTGTATTTTGGGCGTTCGGTGTCGCTACGGGGCTTGTTGGGCTCGGCTTAGCCGCTGGGGTAGCGGAGGTTTGCTTGCCCGAGTCGTCAACTTCTCCGCAGCCGCTGAGTAGGGCACTGCCGAGTAAAAATGTCAGTAAAGCCGCCGGAAGGAGGATGCGCATACGCCAGAAGAGAAAGCCGGCAGCAAACGCCACCGTTGGTAGCGCAAGTAACGACTTTTGGTGCGATACGGATATGCGGGTAGGCTAGGTAGCTAAGTGGGCCGGCAAGTTGGCTATTACATCCGCCTGAAACAGCCGAAAACTTTCCGATATCGTAGCTCACCATGCGCTGGCTATTCCGGCGGCCAAGGTGCTTGCCAGTTCATCTTTAGGTTGCTCAGCCGGTCTGCAAGCCTTTTTGACGCTGATATGGGTAGCACAAACATCGGTCGATACGACAGCGCTCGCCATCTGCCGCTGGACAGCCTCTAAAAAAGGGAGTTCTCCTTGCGATGCGGTGGCCCTTGCCGCAGATTGAGCGGGCAACTGCAAACCTTGCGAGCTATCCCAAAGATGCGCGGCCCTGCTAGTTCACGTATGGCCGATCATACGGAATTGGGCACTCCTGAAAAGAGAAAAGGCCGTTTTCACTAGGAAAACGGCCTTTTTGGTAGCGGGGACTGGGATACTAAACAGCATTATAATACAGGAGGTTAGCGGCCTCGTGGTAAACAGATGCTAAACATTCAACCCCAAAAGCTGCTGGTAGCGGGCCTCAAGAAGATCGCGGCTGCCTGGTAGCTCGTGCACGTACACCTTACCATCGGCAGCATCGCGTAGGTGCGCCCAGCAGCGCGCATCCAGTGCCTCCTCGAAGGTGACTGGATGCGCTTTTTCATTTACCAGGTGCACGGTACCAGAAACAAACGCGGCTTGGAGCTGGTGCAGGGCAGCAGTATCAGATAGGGAGTGGGCCATATATCTCCCGATAGCGGGCAATTGTATCTAATGCGTTGATGAGACGCTCTTGCAGGCTCACGACTTTGGACTGACATTCTTGTAACTGACCAGTAGTTGGCGAGGGAGCACCGTTGTATAGCTCGACCAATCCGCCAGGCAGGTCCTTCAAATCTTTTGAAAAATCGTGGTGAAGGATGCGACCGATAGCTAGAATTCTATCAAGAGGCATTTCAGGATTCGAAAAGTCTGCATAAAGCTGTGTCCGCGAAATATTCAATTTCGACGCTAGATGCGAGATCGTAAACCCGCTGTCTGACACCACTTTCTTAACTATTTCACCGCGTGAATTCATTGCGGTGCAAAATTGTCCACCAATTTGTAAGATAAAGTTTTCGCAAACGTCAATCATTGGAGTTGTTTTTGTAAGATTTATCTTACACTTTTGTAATACTAACTCATATGAGTTAGCCGGCTACTAGACAAATAGTAGGCCAGTAACTTCAAAAACCACCCCTATGAAAATCCGAAACAGGCTAAAAAAGCTGCTCCAGGAGATGGGAATTAAGTCGATGGTTCCCACCGATGAGCTGCTACACCAGTTGGGCAGCATGACTACCCACCGCTTCAACCAGATCCTCAACAACGAAAGCAAGACGGAGTTGTCGATTTTGGAGGTGAGCTACCTCACGCGCTGGCTCGCCAGCATTACCCATCAGTCAGAAGGCGTCATCGAGTTAGTCGAGCGAGAGGAGGCGACTGCCCTATGATCATAAAGGCCGTCCTGAACCTAGTCGCCAGTGACGCCTCGCAGCCACGATTTGTGGCCCTGGTCGAGGAACTGAAAAAAGGCGGCGTGTGGGTATTCCTGCACCCTCTGACGCGGCTGAAACGCCGCAGCTAGTCCATTACCTACTACTAAACGATTCATGGACACTACCTCAAAAATGACCCTGGCGGAGCTTGCTCCTCAGAGTTTGAGATTTAACACCTCGCTTACCATTCCGGCGGCCGAATTAGTATTCGTCGAGAAAAGCTTACCCCACTGCTTCGGGATCAACCTGCTGGGCATTAATCACCTGCTCATCGCTAAGAGGCAGTACTGCGTGCTGCAGGTGGCCTATCGGGAGAGCAACGACCTCTGCCGTCTCGGTGAGCTGGTCGGTGCAGGCATGGAGAAAGGAGGCCAGCTGTCATGAGCAACTGGATCCAAACCTACACCGGCAAGGCCTTCGACCCCTTCGACGTGGACCCGGCCGCCATCTGCATTGAGGATATCGCCCATGCCCTGGCCAACGTCTGCCGCTTTACGGGGCACAGCCGGCAGTTCTACTCGGTAGCCCAGCACTCGGTAGAGGTAGCCACCCGGCTGCCGCACGAGCTACAGGCCGCGGCCCTACTGCACGATGCCAGTGAGGCCTACCTGACCGACGTGCCCCGCCCCCTCAAGCAGCGCCCCGAATTCAAGTTTTACCGGGAGGCAGAAGAGCAGCTTCAGCAGGCCATTTACCAGTGCTTCGGGCTTCAGCCCAGCTCCGAAGACCTGGCCCGCATCAAGGAGATGGATGGCCGCATGCTGATGCTCGAAAGGCAGCGCCTACTGGGCAAATGCGACAAGCCCTGGGACGATCATACAGTCATCTACCTACGGCCTGCCCCGCAATACCCCAACTTCCGAGCGTTGCTGCCCACCTACGCCGAGCGTGAATTTCTCAATGTTTTCTACCTCTCTTTTCAGGCCTGCTCTCATGAAAGTCCCCGCTAAATCGACGCCCAAAACCATCCGCGGCATGAGCGTGGCCAAGGTGCAGGAGTCGGCTGTGCACATCGTTAACAAAGAAGTAGGCCGGCAGCTGAGCGCGGTAGGGCGCCAGGCCTGCCTCGACATCGGCGTGCAGCTGCTCAAGGTGCTCGACCTCTACCGAGTGTATGCGCAGGAGGTAGGCCACATGGTCATCGACCTGCCCACGATTAAGGAGCACTTCGCCCCCGAGGCCTGGGCCAAGCTCACTAACAACCAACGCCTGGTGCTGGAGGCGGCCATCATCAACCAGGCCAAAGCCCACCAGGCTGCCATCGACCGCCACCTGAAGTACCTGCTCGATAACAAGGCCGGCATCGACAACATGGGTCCAAATGGTCAGGCGGCCGTCGAGGCCCGGCTGCTAGAGCTACAGGGCTTGCCAGTTGGAGAGGAGGAGGCAGGTGGAGAGTAACTGCGAAGGCTGGGCCAGCACGAAGCCCGGCAAGACCAAATACCATCACTATGGGCCGGATGGTAAAAGCAAGTGCAACTACGAGCGTCAACCCGGCAACCTGCACTACGCTGATGACCCCAGAAAGCTCACAGCCGCAGAGTGCTGCTCTGCCTGCGATCTGCACCTGCTGAAGGCAAAGAATCCTGGTAGGTACAACAATCATCCGTCGCTACCAATCGCCAGTCAAAGCAAGTGGCAGCGCAAGCAGTACGATTCGAAGCCGGCCACACCGGAGGTTGAGGAATTAGTGATAGTGGCCCCAACTACACAATTAGAGCGGTTCTCAAGTTAGTGTACGTGGTAGCCACAATGGTCAAACCAGTTTT